>CAZLRQ010000012.1:8714-19974 GCA_964562035.1 uncultured Rhodoferax sp.
TTGCGCCTGTCGGTTTACTTCAGCAACTTGAAGGTCCAGACGGAACCGCCCTGCTCAAGGAAGTTGACCTTCTTGGCCACTTCACCACCCCACAAAGGCACAGCACCACCCCAGCCGGAGACCACGCTCACATACTGCTCGCCGTTCTCTTTCCAGGTGATGGGAGGCGCCACAATGCCCGAGCCCGTCTGGAACTGCCAGACCACTTTGCCGGTCTTGGCGTCAGCCGCTTTCAGGAAGCCTTCGGGTGTGCCCCAGAACACCAAGTCGTCGGTGGTCATGACACCACCCCACAGCGGCGCAGTGTTCTTGACTTCCCACTCCACCTTGCCAGTTTTGGGGTTGATGGCGCGCAAGGAGCCGATATGGTCTTCAAACAGGGGCTTGATGGTGAAGCCGGCGCCCAGGTAAGCCGCGCCTTTTTTGTAGGTGATGGGCTCGTTCCAGATCTCCATGCCCCACTCATTGGTGGGCACGTAGAACAAGCCTGTCTTGGGGCTGTAAGCCATGGGCATCTGATTTTTACCACCCAGGAAAGCGGGTGCTGCGAAGACTGATTTGCCCTTGTTGCCGTCACCACCGGCGGCAGTGGGGTCGCCTGGACGGTTGTCGTCCACAAAATTCGGACGACCCGTCTTCAGGTCAATGCCGGTGGCCCAGGTCACTTTCTTGACGAAGGGGAAGGCGTTGACCAACTTGCCGTTGGTTGCGTCATTCACGTAGAAGAAGCCATTGCGGTCCGCCTTGGCGCCCATGCGCTTGCCATCCATGTCGAAGGTGATGAACTCATTGGTGCCGTCGAAGTCCCAACCATCATTGGGCGTGCCCTGGTAATGCCAGACGATCTTGCCAGTTTTGACATCCAGCGCCAGTGTCGAGGTGGAGTACAGGTTGTCACCCTTGCGAACGTGGCTGTTCCAGGGGCCGGGGTTGCCGGTACCGAAATACGCCAGGCCGGTCTTGGCGTCATAGGTGCCGCCCATCCAGGGCGTGGCGCCACCGGTTTTCCAGGTTTCGCCAGGCCAGGTGGCATTGGTGACACCGGTGATGCCGTTTTCCTTGCCATTCAGGTAGCCCATGTGGCCCTCAACGGTGGGGCGCGACCAGACCATCTTGCCGGTCTTGGGGTCACGCGCTTCAATGCGGCCCACCACGCCAAACTCACCGCCAGACAAACCAGTCAACAGCAGGCCATCGGCCATCAAGGGCGCGGCGGTGTAGCTGTAGCCTGCACTGTAGTCGTCAATTTTTTCACGCCAAACCACCTTGCCAGTGTTCTGGTCAAGGGCCACGATTTGGGCGTCGAGTGTTCCGAAGATCACCAGGTTGTCATAGAGCGCTGCGCCACGGTTGATCACATCGCAGCAAGGCATGATGCCTTCGGGCAAACGGTGCTCATACTTCCAGAGCTTCTGGCCGGTTTTGGTGTCCACGGCATAAATCCGCGAGTAAGACGCCGTGACAAACATTTTGCCGTTGTTGACCAGCGGCTGCGACTGCTGGCCGCGTTGCTTTTCACCACCGAATGACATTGACCAGACCGGCACAAGACGTGAAATGCTTTTGGCATTGACATCCGACAAGGGGGAGTGCCGTTGCCCTTGGGTGCCCAACCCGGAGGTCAACACGTTGTCCGTGGTGGCGGCGTCGTTGGAGATCATGGCGTCGGTCACTTGCGCGCCAACGTGCGCAGTTGCGGCCATGACAAGGATGCTGAGAAGTGTGCGTTTCACGTGATGGTCTCCTGGATTCTAGGTAAAGTTGATCGCTACCCCTGTGCCTCAGGCGTGGTGGGTAATGAGTCTGATGGCAACCATTTGCCAAGGCTCATACGCATGAAATGGCAAGTTCTGTGCCAAGGCATAAAGCGCATCACACGCCAGCCGCTGCTACCTCAGCGACCTCTTGAGAACACCTGCACATGTTCCAGCGCGTCTTCCGGAGAGCGCCAGGATGGGACATTGTTCAACTATGAATCACTTGCCTGGCACGGGTGCAGACAAGGCTTGCATTTCAAAGCGGGGGTACCACTGGGTCAGCGTGCGGTGAAACTCGGCGGGCTGCGCTGCCCATCCTTGAAAACGTGCTGGCAGCGGCATGCGCAGCACCTCACTCAGGTCCAAGCCCTGCTGGGCGCTGTCCTGCATCAAGCCCGACACCCATTGCAGCCAGTCGCGCGTCTGGCGAATGCCGCGGCGGTCTTGGTGAACGGGCCCGTGGCTGGGCACCACCACGTAACCCGGCAGTCGGTCCAACTGCTGCTCAAGCGCCGCTAGGCTGCTTAGCCAGCGAGTTACATCCGCGTGTGGCGTGGTGGGCACGCGGTCGGCAAACACCAGCCCGCCGGCAAACACCACGCCCGTGGTGTGATCAATGAGCACCAGGTCGTCGGCTGTGTGCCCATCCAGGCGCAGCAACTCCAGTCGGTGTGCCCCGAGTGACAGCTTTTGCGGCGCAATCGCCTGGCCGGCGGGGGTGGACTCAGAACCCTTCATCCAGTCACCACACAGGCGGTACAGGTTGGTGGCATAGCTATCACCTTCGGCCTGCATGCCAGCGATGCTGCCCGCCAGCGCCTCGACCGGACGGTCGGCCCAGGCCTGGTTGCCAAAGAAATAATCCGGGTGCAAATTGAGGTTGAGCACCTTCACCACGGGTTCCGAGGTGACTTGGGCAATTGCCAGGCGCTGTTGCTCGCCATACAACCGGGACGGACCGGTGTTGACCACCACCACCCCGGCGCCCGTGGCAATGAAACCGGTATTGATGATGTTGCAGCCATTGGCACGGCTGAAATCTTCGACCGCCCCTTCCAGCACCCAGGTGCGCTCGGCAATCTGGCGCGCCTTCAAGCCGTAATCGAGCTTGGCTTCGTTCACCGCTGACCATGCGCCGGGCGCGACATTGCCCTGGCTCCACGCGGGCGTCGCCGCCACGGCGCAACAGGCAAGGGCCAATGCATTGAGTGAGACGCTGAACCGGCGCCTCATACGCTCACCTCGGCATCGATCACATTGCCGTTGTTGTCCCGTCCCGTCAGGCGCAGTGCCCCCTTGGGGCGCTCAGGCAACTCAAAGGTCAAAATCGGATTTTCAGACACCGGCTCATGCAAAGCCAGGCGCCACCACACGCGTTCGGCGCTGTCCACCAGTTGGAGCTTCTCAATGTAAAACGCCGGAATACCCGCCACCAACCCGGTGTCCATGGGGTGCATGATGCGCACCCGCAGGCGCTGACTGCTCTCAATCAAGTTGGTGAAAAAGCGCGCCTGCACCTGGTTGAGCGTGCGGCTCCAGGAGCCGTCGGTTCGGGTCACGCCCGACACTGTGCAACCACCACCCGACGCCTGCACCCAGGTGCCGCCGACATGCCATTGGCCATCGCGCGTCTTGACCATCGCCCGCACCGGCGAGGCCTGTTCCATGCGAATGCGAAACGCCAGCATGGGCAGCGCCCTTAAAGGCTCAAACTCCAGCACCTCACGCACCGGGTTGCGATCAGCCACCACCAGAATGCGTTCAATGCCACCGCCCGTTTGGGCCAGTGCCCGGGCATCCAACAGCAAAGGCACGTTCATGGCGTCTTCGGCAAATGTCGGGCCTTTGAGAATCGCCTGGGCACTGAAGCGCATGGGCGCCTGACCCAGGTATTTCTGTCGCAAGGACGGCCACTGCATAGAGCCCATCGGGTCACCACCGGTGGGGTCTTCTTCGGCCCGCAAGACTTGGGGCACACCGGCCGCAGCGGCCAGCCCCACACCCACCCGGCGCAAGGCCGCGCGCCGCCCAGGCAGCGGCTGAGTGCCCGCACTCGCCTGACTTTGAGTTGTCATGTTGTCTCCTTTATTTTTTCGCACACCCAACCCACATCAACGTCAGGTCGCACCGCGCTGTTTGATCCAGCCCCTTTGCGGGTCATAGCCCCACCACGCCAGGCTGAAAAAGACGAGGGTACCCACGATCACCACCGACCAGGAGAGCAAGTTGCCTTGGCCATACATGGCAAACCGCAGCATTTCCACCACATGGGTGAAAGGGTTCCATTGCGCCAAAATCAGCAGCCACCAAGCGCCAGACTCTTCGAGCTTCCACAAAGGGTACAAAGCGGGGCTGATGAAAAACATCGGGAAAATCACGAAATTCATCGTGCCAGCAAAGTTTTCCAGTTGCTTGATGTAGACCGACAACATCAAGCCCAAGGCGGCCAGCAGTGTGGCACCCCAGGCCATGGCCAGCAGCATGAGCGGCACATGCGCCCACGCCATGGTCACGCCAAAGGCCAGTGCAATCAACAAAAACACGCCCATTTGCAGCATCGACAAACAGGTGCCGCCCAGTAGCTTGAACGCCAGCAACCAGCCGCGCGGCAAGGGGGCCGTCAGCAGCAGGCGCATCACCCCCATTTCACGGTCGTAGACCATGGACAACGAGCTTTGCATGCCATTGAACAAGGCCACCATGGCCAGCAAGCCAGGCACCATGTACACCTGATATTCCACATAGGTTTCATACGGCGGCACGATGGAGACGCCAAACACATTGTGAAAACCAGCGGAAAAAACCACAAACCACAGCAAGGGCCGCACCAGGGCCGATGCCAGTCGGGAGGGCTGGCGCATGAACTTGTTGATCTCGCGCCCCACCACCGCGCGCAAGGCACGCGCAATGTGCGGCAGGCGAGCAGGCGTCAGGACGGCAGTTTGCACGCCGACTCCTTTTCATCCACGCCCAAGGTGTCCATGACTTCGGTAGGGTGCAGTACACCTTCTAGCGGTGCCAGGCCCACCACACCGTCCACATGGCTCAAAAACAGCGGCTGGCGCAACTGCCCGTCCCAAGCCCGAAACGACAAGCGCGGACCTTTGAAGCCATCCACATAGACCGTGCCACTGCGCAGGCGTTTGAGCTGCTGGGCAATATTGTCTTTGGGGCCATCCACCAACACGGCGGCCACCGCCTTCACAGCCGCCCAGGCCGCCCAGTCATGGCCCTGCATGGGCCGCTTGGCCAACTTGTAGAAGCGGCGCGACAACTGAGGTCCTCCATTGCGCTCCCACTGGGGGTGCCAGGCTTGCGCCATCAGCCCACTGGCGCCAACCACAGGCCTGGGCCACTGAGTGGCATAAGGCAAAGTGCGGGCAAACTCGCCCTGGCTGTCCATGACGGCCACCACCTCATGCTCGCGGTCACCCGTCAGCAACCGGGTGTTGGACAAATCGCGCTCGCGCGGGTCGCCACTCAGTTTGAACGGCCGGTTCTGGACCACCTTGAGCCCGTAGCGCTTGGCAGACCGGTTCATGGCAGCGCCCTGCAGTTGATCTCCGGGCTCTGGGCCTTGCAACAACAAGACCTTGCGCCAGTTGCGGGCGGCCAAATACTGCGCCAACGCATCGCTGAACATTTGCTGACTGGGGAAGGTATGAAAGAGATGCGCGGCGCATTGGTCTGCGCGAAGGGCATCGTCAGGCAGCCCTGCATTGAACACCATGGCACCCCCCAGCGCGGCCGGGGCAGTTTGCACCAATTGCCGCAAAGCGGGCGCGGGCAAGTCAGCCAGCAAGTGCTGCACCCGCGCGGCCTTGAGTTCGGCCAGGGCCTTGGGCAAAGCCTGCAAGTCGGGCAACAGCACCTCCCGGATTTTCAGATCCATACCCACCATTTGCATTTCAATCGCCGCTTCGCTGGCCGCCAGGCGCGCAGCATCTCCCGGCCGCCCTTGCGGATGCCCTGGATAGGCACGCTCCACACTGCGGGACGTGTAGCGCGTGTCATCGGCGAGTGAGATCACGGCCACAGTGACCGGGCTCGCGGGCGCAGCAGCAAGCAAGGTTTGCGCACCCAGACAGCTCAGACCCAAGGTCCACGCGGCTAGACGCCTAGCCACCCCAACGGCTTGCAACTGCGCGGCCATCAAGGCTGTACCAAGACGCTATGAGGCACCCGGCCCACCGCCACAGTACGCAACGCCTTGCCCGAAATGGCATCAATCAGGGTCATGTCGTCAGACAAACCGTTGGCCACGTACAGTATTTTCCCGTTGGGGTGCATCGCCATGCCCCACGCCCGCTTGCCTACCAGAATGTTCTTGCGCACGGCACCGGTCGCTACGTCAACCTCGGCCACGTGGTTGGCCTTGCCCAAGCCGACCCACATGGTTTTGCCATCCGGACTCAAAGTGATGCCGACCGGCGTCACATCATTGGCACGCATACCCTGCACTTTGAATTGAATGGTTTTCTTGATACTTTGGTCAACTGTGCTGATCACACTGACGCTGCCGCCGAGTTCGTTGGTCACCCACAACGCCTTGCCGTCAGCCGCCAGCGCAAAGCGGCGCGGACGGTTACCCACGCGGATGTTTTTCAACACCTTGCGCTGCGTCAGGTCAATCAGGTGAACGACATTGGCCACCTCGGATGTCACATAGGCCTGCTTCCCGTCTGGCGTCACGAAAACGCCTTCGGGTTCACCACCCGTGGCCACATCAAACAACTTGGCTTTGGTCTGCAGGTCGTAGGCGGCGACCGTGTTCTCATCTTCAATGGAGACGTAGGCTGTCTTGCCGTCGGGGCTGAGGCCAAACATTTCAGGGCTATCGCCCAAGGGCACGGTACCCGTCATCTTGCCGCTGGCCGTATCCACCAGGCCAAGCTGGTTGCTGTCGCCACACACCACGTAGATCTGGCTGCCGTTGCTGTTGAACTTCATGTCGCGCGGGCGCTGACACACCTCTATGGCCGACTTTGACGCACCCTGGGTGTCAAAAACATATATCTTGTTGTCTTTTTCACTCGACACATAGACCCGGTCGGCAGGCGCTTGCGCCATGGCCAACTGGGCCCCCAAGGCCAAAATGCCCAGCGCCCAAGGGCGCAACAGGGAGCGCGTGTTGCGTGGCGAAACTGCCTTGGTGCGCCGCAGTGTTTGGAAAGTCATCGGTCAATCTCCTGTCGTTATGAATTGAATTGAGCAACTTGCTTGCTCGGCAAGCAACAAAGCAAAAACAATGCCGAATTTTCAGGCTCGAAATTTGCTTTATCTTGCTTTTTTGACACGCCACCCGTCAAAACATTGCATGACCCACACAACGCCACCCCAACTGCGCCCCGACCTGCACGAACCGGTCAACCGTCGCGACTGGTTACGCTGGAGTTTAAGCACCGGGGCGGCTGGCGTGTTGGGGGCCAGCGTGGGGCTCACACCCCGCCATGCAAAGGCACAAACTGCCGCCACCTGGCCGCAGCGTCCCCTGCAACTCATCGTGCCCTGGCCTGCTGGCGGCGCCACCGACCTGACCTTGCGTTTGCTCTGCGAAGAAGTGGAGCCGCTGCTGGGCCAACGCGTCATCGTGGCCAACCGCCCGGGCGCCGCCGGCAGTTTGGTCGCCCCGGCCCTGAAAGCCGCTGAACCCGATGGCTACACGATTGGCCAGGTGCCCCTCACGGTGTACCGCCACGCGCTCATGAACCGCGTGGCCTGGGACCCGGTGCAAGACCTGGCGCCCATCGTGCAGGTATCAGGCGTGACATTTGGATTGCTGGTGCCCGCAGCCAGCCCCTGGAAAAACCTGGCCGACCTGCTGGGCTGGGCCCGCCAGCACCCGGGTGAGTTGCTGATGGGCTCCACTGGCGTGGGCACGACCGCTCATCTGGCCATGGAAGAAATCTTGCTGGAACACAACATCAAGTATGTGCACGTGCCCTACAAAGGCACTGCCGACCAAATGCTGGCGATTGCCGCCGAACAACTCATGGCCGGGGTGAATTCCACCGGTTTTGCGCCCTGGATCGACCAGGGCAAGATGCGCCTGCTGGCCATCTTCAGTGGCGAGCGCAGCCCGCGCTGGCCCCAAGTGCCGACCCTGCGCGAACTCGGCTACCCGCGGTCGGTTTACACCTCGCCTTGGGGCCTGGCCGCACCCCGTGGCACGCCAGAGGCCATCATCAAGAAGCTGCACGATGCCTTTCACAAAGCCATGTTCAGCGAACGCCACAAAGCGGCACTGGCCCGCTACGATCAGTCCCTAGACTACCTGGACACCCATGCCTACCAGCTCGCCATTGTGCAAACCGTGGAGCGTGAAAAAGCGCTGCTGCGGCGCATGAAACTGCTGGCCGCCCCCGCCAACTGAACGCCGAACCCAATGCCAGCCCACCCCATGACCGACACCCTGCTGAACGCCGAAAACCTGCACAAATCGTATGGCAAGACCCACGCCCTGCAAGGCGTCAGCCTGCAATTGCGGGCGGGCGAAATGGTGGCACTGCTGGGCCCCAACGGCGCTGGCAAGTCAACCCTGCTGCAACTGCTGACCGGACTGTTCAGCCCCGACCAGGGCCGCATTGAGGTCCTGGGGCACGACCTGCGGCAACACGCCAGCCGCGCGCTGGCCGGGCTGGGGGTGGTGTTTCAGCAAAGCGCACTGGACCTGGACCTGAGCGTGCGCGCCAACCTGTTGTTTCACACCGATCTGCACGGCTTGCCGCGTGCCGTGGCGCGTGAGCGCATACAGGACGGTCTGGCCTTGATGGGTCTGACCGAACAAATCGATGCCGTCACCCGCGGGCTGTCCGGGGGTACGCGCCGCAAGGTGGAACTGGTACGCGCCCTGCTGCACCAGCCCCGCGTGCTGCTGATGGACGAAGCCACCGTGGGGCTGGACCCCGCCTCGCGGCAACAGCTGTTGACCGCCGTGCGCAGCCTCACCGCCCAACGGCAAGTGGGCGTGCTGTGGGCGACACACCTGATTGAAGAGATCAAGGTGGCTGACCGGCTGCTGCTGCTGCACCGCGGTGCCGTGCGCTTTGACGGCAGCATTGATACCTTCATGGCGCAGGCCGACGGCGATGACCTGCATGAAGAGGTGCTCAAACAGCTCAAAAGCTGAGTGACCGAAGGGTCGAGTACCGCGCCCACAAAGCAAAACCCCGGCAGCGCTTGGCTGGCCGGGGTTTTTAACGCGCTTGAGGCGTTATGTGGTGTCAAACCGTCCTATTTAGAACGGAATATCGTCGTCCATGTCGTCAAAACTGCTGGCTGGACGCGACTGCGGCGGCGCCTGCCGAGCGGCAGGTGGCGGCGCTGCGGGGCGTGAGGCGGGTGCAGGACGGGAATAGCTGGCACGTTCGCCACCCCCACCACCGCCCTCGTCGCCGCCGGGGCCGCCCATGCCTTCACGGCCGCCCAACAACTGCAATTCGGTGGCAATGATGTCCACGGTGTTCTTTTCCACACCGGCCTGGTCGGTGTACTTGCCGTACTTGAGGCGGCCTTCCACATACACCGGGCGGCCTTTTTTCACATACTCGCCGGCAATCTCGGCCAGGCGGTCATAAAACGTGACGCGGTGCCACTGGGTGTCTTCAATGCTCTCGCCGGTGTTTTTGTCCTTGCGGCGGCTTGAGGTGGCAATGCTGATGTTGGCCACGGCCTGCCCCGAGGGCAGGTAGCGAATTTCGGGGTCGCGGCCGCAGTTGCCGACCAAAATGACTTTGTTAACGGATGCCATGGTTTTATTCCTTAATCTGTAGCGGGCAGTGCGAACAGCCTGCCCTGCGCATTGGCCAAATTGGCGTTGATTATCCTGCCTTTGCCGCCAACGCTGGCGCTTTGGCGGCAGGCGATTGCATGGGCCAGGCCACCACCAGCCACAACAGCATCGCACCCGCACACACGGTAAACAAGCCCTGCGCGCCGGTGTGCTTGACCAGCCAGCCGCCCATCACCCCCCCCGCAAAAAAGCCCAACGACTGCAGCGTGTTGTACACGCCCATCGCGGCGCCCCGGGCGTGCGCGGGCGCCACGCGCGAGGCCAGACTGGGCTGGCTGGCCTCCAGCACATTGAAGCCGCAGAAGAACACAAACAACAAGCCGCCCAGCACCCACACGCTGGGCGCGCTGGTAGCCACATACAACAGACCGAGTTGCACGGCCGCCGTCAGGCCAATGGCCGTCAGAAACACGGCACGCAAATAGCCGCGACGCTCCAGCGGGAACAAGGTGGTCCCCATCACCAAAAACGACGCCAGCACCGCGGGTAAATAAACCCACCAGTGGTGCTCACGCGGCAAGCCGGCTTCCACCAGCAGGGTAGGTACGGCCATCCACATGGCCAACTGAACGGCATGCAGCACAAACACGCCAAAATTCAAGCGCAACAAGGCCGGCAGGCGCAGCACATCAGCCAAACGCCCGCGCGGCTGGTTTTTGTGCTGCAGCGGCTCGGGCGGCACCCACCAAACCACCACCGCGACCCCCGCCAGAGCCAGGCCGCCGGTCATGGCAAACAAACCGGACAAACCCACATAAGCCACCAGCAGCGGCGCCAGCACCAGGGACAGCGCAAACATCAAACCAATGCTGGCGCCCACCAGCGCCATCGACTTGGTGCGCACCTCGTCACGCGTCTGGTCAGCTAACAAGGCGGTCACGGCAGCTGACACCGCCCCGGCGCCCTGCAGGCCACGCCCGATGGCCAGCCAGGTCAGGCTGGGCGCCCAGGCCGCCAGAAAACTGCCCGCGGCAAAGATCAATAAGCCAAACACGATGACGCGCTTGCGCCCCAGCCGGTCAGACGCCAGGCCAAACGGGAACTGCAGCAGCGCTTGCGTGAGACCATAAACCCCCATGGCCAGACCAATCAGGGCCGGATCATCGCCGCCCGGGTACTTGGCAGCTTCAATGGCGAACACCGGCAAGATCAGGAAGAGGCCCAGCATGCGCAAGGCAAATATGGACGCCAGCGAGAAGCTGGACTGGCGCTCTCCAGGCGTCATCGCACTGGCGGCAGCCGTATTTTTCGGCCCGGACGGGGCATCAACTTTGGCCAAAACAGGGGTCTCCCAACACGCAGTGAGGCCGCGCAGTGCGGCGTCAAAGCTGTGAATTGTCCCTGATTCGGGCCACAGCGCAGTCGGTTTAACGCAAAGGTGACGCCAAGGCGGGCTGTCCTTCACTATCATGGTGGGTTTAGCCCGAGCACTGTTTACCTTGAACTCCCCTACCGACGGCACCTCCCTGGACAAACAGCTCGACGGCAAATACCTTGCCCGGGCCCTGCAGCAGCAAAACATCAGCATTCGCGGGGCGCGCACGCACAACCTCAAGAACATTGACCTGGACATTCCGCGCAACCAGTTGGTGGTCATCACCGGCTTGAGCGGCTCTGGCAAGTCCAGCCTGGCGTTTGACACGCTGTACGCCGAGGGCCAGCGCCGCTATGTGGAAAGCCTGTCCACCTACGCGCGCCAGTTTTTGCAGTT
>CAZLRQ010000013.1:0-15107 GCA_964562035.1 uncultured Rhodoferax sp.
TATCGTGTCGTACCAGGGAACCTTGGAAAACGCCGACAAGGTGTTCTGGCTCAAGTACTTCCTGTCCAGCCAGTCCGCCATTTTGTGGATGAGCATGCTCTTCTTCATGAGCACGGTGTTTTACTGGGTTGGCATGTTTGCACCGCGCCAGGGTGACGCCATCACACTGGTGGCGTCGCGTCTGGTCTGGGTGGCAGTGGCCATGGCCCTGATTGGCACGATGGTGCGCTGGTACGAAGGTTATTTGCTGGGGGCCGATGTGGGCCACATTCCAGTCAGCAACCTGTATGAAGTGTTCGTGCTGTTTTGCTGGATGACGGCTGCGTTCTACCTGTACTTCGAGGCTGAGTACAAAACGCGTTCACTGGGTGCGTTCGTCATGCTGGTGGTCAGTGCCGCTGTCGGTTTTCTGCTTTGGTACACCTTGGTGCGGGGCGCCCATGAAATTCAGCCTTTGGTGCCCGCTTTGAAAAGCTGGTGGATGAAGTTGCATGTGCCAGCCAATTTCATTGGCTACGGCACGTTTGCGCTGGCCGCCATGGTGGCTTTTGCCTACCTGATCAAGCAGCAAGCCGCAGAGACGCGCTGGTACAAACTGGCGCCGCTTTGGCTGCTGGGCATTGTTTTGTGCTTTGAGCCGATCGTGTTTCGCCGTGCATCCGCCTCGGGGCTGAGCGATTACTGGGCGGTGTATTTCGGGATTTCGGCCCTCATCGTTGGCACGATCGTTTTTGGCCGTCGCCAGATTGCCGCCAAGTTGCCGTCCTTTGAGATTCTGGACGACGTGATGTACAAGTCGATTGCCGTGGGCTTTGCCTTTTTCACGATTGCCACCGTGCTGGGTGCCTTGTGGGCGGCAGAGGCCTGGGGCGGCTACTGGAGCTGGGACCCCAAAGAAACCTGGGCGCTGATCGTCTGGTTGAATTACGCGGCCTGGCTGCACATGCGCCTCATGAAAGGCCTGCGCGGCACCGTCGCCGCTTGGTGGGCGCTGGCTGGCTTGGCGGTGACCACGTTTGCGTTCATTGGCGTGAACATGTTCCTCAGTGGCCTGCACAGCTACGGTGAGCTGTAACCGCTTTATTTGTCAGGTCGGTCTGGGTTCGTTGTAAGAGCGAACGCTGTCCTGCGACTTATATGTAACAAAGGACAGCATCATGCTCATCAAACCCAATCGATCTGGTTACGACCACCCGTTCAGCAGCGAAATAACACCGCCCAGTATTTACGCCGGGCGGCGTGACGCCATCAAACTCATGGCGTCTGGCGTGGCCGGTGCTGCCATGGCGTCGTGGGCCTCTCGTCAGGCCCATGCCCAAACCGCGGGCGCAACGCCCAAGCCTGGCAAGCTCGCGGCGCTGCCTTATGTCCGCTCCAGCGTGCCGGGTGCCATGTCGGTTGAAAAACTCACCGATTACAAGCTGGCCAGTACCTACAACAACTACTACGAATTCGGCACCGACAAGGCCGACCCGGCGCAAAACGCCCACACGCTGAAGACCACGCCCTGGACGGTGGAGGTTGAAGGTCTGGTCAAAAAGCCAGCCAAATACACGCTGGAAGATTTGCTGAAACTCAGTGCGCAGGAAGAGCGGATTTACCGGCTGCGCTGTGTTGAAGGCTGGTCCATGGTGATTCCCTGGGTGGGTTATTCGCTCAGTGAGTTGATCAAAAAAGTCGAACCGCTGGGCAGCGCCAAGTACGTGGAGTTCGTGACCCTGGCGGACAAGAAGACCATGCCCGGCTTGGGCTCGCGGGTGCTGGACTGGCCTTATGTCGAGGGTTTGCGCATGGACGAAGCCATGAATCCCCTGACCTTGCTCAGTTTTGGCATGTACGGTGAAGTGTTGCCCAAGCAGAGCGGTGCCCCGGTGCGCTTGGTGGTGCCGTGGAAATATGGTTTCAAGAGCGGCAAGAGCCTGGTCAAGATTCGTTTCACCGACAAGCAGCCACTCACCGCCTGGAACAACGCAGCCGCCAGCGAGTACGGTTTCTTTTCCAACGTCAACCCATCCGTGGACCATCCGCGTTGGAGTCAGGCCACCGAGCGGCGCATTGGTGAGGACGGCCTGTTCGCCAAAAAACGGCCAACCCTGATGTTCAATGGCTACGAAGCGCAGGTGGGACAACTCTACGCCGGTATGGACCTGAAGAAGTTTTTCTAAGTGTCCTCGTTAACCTGGTCACAGCCCGGGCGGCATATCAGGCCGTTGGTCAGCCATCGCTTTGCCAAACCCTTGGTCTTTGCGGTTGCGTTAATGCCTTTTGTCTGGCTGTTTTATGCCGCCTTCACAGACCAACTGGGGGCCAACCCGGCCGAGGCGCTGATCCGTGCCACGGGGGACTGGACGTTGCGGTTTTTGTGCCTGCTGCTGGCCGTCACGCCGCTGCGGGTGATGTCCCAAACGCCCGCTTTGGCGCGATTTCGGCGCATGCTTGGCCTTTTTGTCTATTTTTACGCCGTTCTGCACTTGCTGAGCTACAGCTGGTTTGACATGGGCTTTGACCTGGCCGCGATTGGCGTGGACATTGCCAAGCGATGGTTTATTTTGGTGGGATTTGCCGCTTTTGTGCTGCTCACGCCCTTGGCTTTGACGTCTTTTAACCGAGCCATCAAGGCACTGGGCGCCAAGCGTTGGCAGGCTTTGCACAGAGTGGTTTACGCCGTGGCTGGCCTGGCCGTGCTGCACTTTTTCTGGATGCGCTCGGGCAAAAATGACTATGCCGAGGTCTTGGTCTATGCCGCCATCCTCGGGGGGTTACTGGGATGGCGTTTGGTTCGATATTTACGCCAAAAGCGGTCTTAGCCCGCATCTGCTATGCCTGAGTAGCTATTTATAAAATAGCAATCAGGTGGCGGCTTGATCCGGTAGCAACGTTTCTTTGAGCATCTGGTCCGCGATGGTTTCCCGTCGGCGGATCACATGGGCGTTGGCGCCGTCCACCAAAATTTCAGTCGCGCGCCCGCGCGAGTTGTAGTTGCTGGCCATGCTCATGCAGTAGGCTCCCGCCGACATCACCGCCAGCAAGTCACCTTGCTGAACGGCCAGGTGGCGGTCATGACCAATCCAGTCGCCACTTTCGCAAACCGGGCCCACCACATCCCAGGTGCTCGGTGCGTCAGACCGGGGTGCCAAGGGCACGATCTGGTGGAAGGCCTGGTACATGGCGGGTCGGGGCAAGTCGTTCATGGCAGCGTCAACGATGCAGAAGTTTTTCTGCTCGCCGGGCTTCAGGTACAAGACTTCGGTCAGGCAAACGCCGGCGTTGCCCACCAACGAGCGGCCAGGTTCGATCATCAAGGCCCGGTCGCCAAAACCACGGGCATCTAGCTTGGCCAGCATCTTTTGCCAGAGGTCGTCCGCGCTGGGCGGCGTGTCACCGTTGTAGTCGATGCCCAAACCGCCCCCAAAGTCGATGTGGTGAATGGCAATACCCGCCGCTTCAATGGCTTCGACCAGGTCCAGCATGCGGTCCACCGCGTCCAGGTAAGGCGCCACTTCGGTGATTTGCGAACCAATGTGGCAGTCAATGCCCACCACCTGGATGCCAGGCAAGGCCGCCGCGCGCTGGTAGGTTTGCACCACGCGGTCATGGGCCACGCCAAATTTACTGCCTTTGAGCCCGGTCGAAATATAGGGGTGTGTTTTGGGGTCGACGTTCGGGTTGACGCGAACGCTCACGGGAGCCTTCACGCCCATGCTGGCAGCGACTTCGCTCAAGACCTCCAGCTCCGCTTCGCTTTCGACATTGAAGCAGCCAATGCCGGCTTGCAGCGCCTGGCGCATCTCAGCGCGTGTCTTGCCTACGCCGGAGAAAATGATTTTTTCAGCACGTCCGCCTGCCGCCAGCACCCGTGCCATGTCGCCAGCGGACACGATGTCAAAACCACAACCAGCCTGGGCAAACACCTGGATCACACCCAGCGCCGGGTTGGCCTTCATGGCGTAGCAAATTTGAACATTGCGGCCCGCAAAGCCGCGCTGGTAAGCCGCGAGTGCGGCGAGCATGCTGGCTTTGGAGTAAACAAAAAGCGGTGTACCGTGGGTTTGGGCCAAATCGCTCAGGCGAGTGTCTTCGGTGAAAAGCGTGTTGTCCCGGTAAGTAATGAAGGGATGGCCGGGCAGTTTTGGGGTAGTCATGGCTGAACTGGGTTAGAAGCTGGGGCTGCAGGCTGGGTTGCAGCAGGGACAGTGGAGGCTGGCGAGGTTGTTTTTGATGCGCTGTCAGGCCAAAGCGTTTGTGGCAATGTGGCGCGTTGGGCGGCTGCAGGCTCGGTTGGCAAGTAGAGTGGCCCTCGTTGGCCGCAGGCCGACAAGCTCACCGCACCCGCAACAAGGGCACTCGCACTGACTAAAATTTGAAGATTCCTAAACATGGCGAAATTGTAATGACCGACACCGAATTCATGGATCAGGCAGAAATGCTGCTCAGGGCCATTGAGGGCAATTGCGACCGCATCAACGACCAGATGGTGGCCGACGTGGACAACCAGCGTACGGGGGGGATGGTGACCCTTGTTTTTGCGAACCGGAGTCAGATCGTCATTAACCTGCAAAAGCCGCTGCACGAGGTGTGGCTGGCGGCCAAGTCAGGCGGGTACCACTATAAGTTCAATAGCGGGCAGTGGATGGACACCAAGGGCCAGGGCGAGTTTTTCACGAATCTGTCGCGCTTTGCCAGCGAGCAGGCCGGTTGCCCGTTGACATTCACCGCTTGATGGTCAGGCAGCCGCGCATTTAATTACTGAACAGGTCCAAAATCCGCCGCCGTTCGTCGGCAGGGGGCAGGGGTATTACCTGTGCCTCGGCCTCTGGTGCATCGTTGACCCCTACGCTGCTGACGCCTCCACCATTGGCGAACTCGGCGTAACTCCATTCCCCATTGACATTCACAACCCCCTCGGGGACCACAAGTTCGGTGACGGGAACATCTTTAAGCGCATGCTCCATAAACTTGATCCACACGGGCAGACTCAAGCCCCCACCTGTCTCACGGGCGCCGAGCCGGCGTGGCGTGTCGTAGCCAATCCAGGTGACTGCGGCCAACGTGGGTTGAAACCCTGCAAACCAGGCATCCATGGAGTCGTTCGTGGTGCCTGTTTTTCCATACAAGTCGGGGCGCTTCAACGTGGCCTGCGCTGAGGCGGCGGTGCCCGAACGGGTGACTTCCTGTAATAAAGTGTCCATGACAAAGGCGTTGCGCGCGTCAATGACCCGGGCTGACTCATTCAGGACTGGCGTTTGGGTGTCGACCAGCACCTTGCCCTTTTGTTCAGTTACCCGACTGATCAGCCAGGGGTTGACGCGGTAGCCGCCATTGGCAAACACACCGTAGGCCGAGGCGACCTGCATGGGGGTGACCGATCCGGCTCCCAAAGCCATGGTCAGGTACGCCGGGTGCTTTTCGGCATCAAAGCCAAAGCGTGCGACCCAGTCTTGTGCGTTTTGGGCCCCAACACCTTGCAGGATGCGGATGGAGATCATGTTTTTTGATTTGGCCAGACCCCGGCGCATGGTCATGGGGCCTTCAAACTTGCCATCGTAGTTTTTGGGTTCCCAAGGTTGACCGCCCGTGACGCCGGCCGTGAAGAAAAGTGGCGCATCGTTGATGATGGTCGACGAGGTGAACCCCTTTTCCAAAGCTGCTGAATAAATGAAAGGCTTGAAACTGGAGCCCGGTTGACGCCAGGCTTGGGTCACGTGGTTGAACTTGTTTTTTTGAAAGTCGAAGCCGCCAACCAGTGCCTTGATGGCGCCGTTGCGCGGGTCCAGTGCTACAAAGGCACCTTCCACCTCTGGCAGTTGCGTGATTTCCCAGGTGTTTTTAGGCGTCTTGGCGACCCGGATCACCGCGCCAGGGCGAATTTTGATGTTGGGTGGTGCTTTATCAGACAACCCCGACTGCGCAGGTTTCAGGCCATCCCCGGTAATTTCAAGTGTTTCACCGCTCTGGCGAAGGGCTGTAATTTTTTTTGGGTTGGCGCTGAGCACCATGGCCGACATCACGTCGCCGTTGTCGGGGTGCTCGTCCAGCGCCTCGTCAATGACGTCTTCTCTCTGTTGAGGATCGACTGGCAGTGTCACAAACTTCTCTGGGCCCCGGTAAATTTGACGCCGCTCGAAGTCCATGATGCCGCGGCGCAAGGCTTTGTAGGCGGCGTCCTGGTCAGAGGCCCGCAGGGTGGTGTGCACATCCAGGCCGCGGGTGTAGGTTTCGTCGCCATATTGCGCGTACATCAACTGACGCACCATTTCCGCCACATATTCGGCATGTATCTTGTTGTTGTCGGTGCTGGGCTTGATCGTCAACTCGGTTTGCTTAGCGGCTGTGGCCTGTTCGGCATTAATGAATCCATTCTCCAGCATGCGATCGATGATGTGCAATTGACGTGTGCGCGCCCGTTTTGGGTTTCGTATCGGGTTGTAGGCTGAAGGTGCCTTGGGCAAGCCGGCCAGCATGGCCGCCTCGGCAATGTTGATGCTGCTCAGTGGCTTGCCAAAATAGGTTTCTGCAGCGGCAGCGAAGCCGTAAGCCCGGTTGCCTAAAAAAATCTGATTCATGTAAATCTCGAGAATCTGGTCTTTGGTCAACAGATGCTCAAGTTTGAATGTCAGCAATATTTCGTAAATCTTGCGGGTGTAGGTTTTTTCAGACGACAGGTACACATTGCGCGCGACCTGCATGGTGATGGTCGAAGCCCCCTGGCTTTTGAAGCTGCCCACATTGGCCAGCGCAGCGCGCAAGACACCTTTGTAATCCACACCGCCGTGCTCATAAAAGCGTGCGTCCTCGATGGCCAATACGGCCTGAGTCATGATTTTCGGGATTTCCTTGATCGGTGTCAGTCGTCGGCGTTCTTCACCGAATTCACCAATCAGCGCGCCTTCTGCTGAATAGATTCGCAGCGGCAGTTTCGGGCGGTAGTCCGAGAGGGCTGAAATGTCGGGCAAGTTCGGAAAAGCGACCGCCATGGCAATGGCAACCACCATCAAAATCGACAACACGCCCGCAACAGCCAGCCCACTGCCCCAAAGTCCAATTCGCAGCATCCAGCCAAGCACGCCCACACCGGGTTCCCTCGATTCAGGGGTGTTGGACGGTGATTGTGGAGGGGATTTGGGTGACATAAGTACTCAGTTCAAACGCGCCATGATTATAAAAATAATGAGCTGCTGCTTCGGCGCGGTAGTATCCGCCATTGTTGCGAGCTGTTTCCGGCCTTGCGGTGGGTCAACATGCGGTTACAGTCTCCTGCTGAAAAGCGTCTGCTTTTGACAACGCTGTTTGCCCAAGTCGACCGGAAATGTCTTTGCGGGTCAAGGGGCTTGCTGCTAGCATTAAAGCGATTTCTTAAGTTTTACCAGTCTTCGACTGGTCTGTTTCAGGGGATAGTCTTGATCGCTTTGGGATCGCTTTTTAGCCGTCAACCGGCACCCATGCTGGGCCTGGACATCAGTTCTTCCAGTGTCAAGCTTGTGGAGTTGGGTCAAGACAAGGCCGGCAATCTGGTGCTGGAACGTTGCGCCATTGAGCCACTGGAACGTGGCTGGATTACCGATGGCAACATCGAGAAATTTGATGAAGTGGCTGATGCTGTGCGCCGCTTGGTGAAAAAGAGCGGTGCCAAAACCCGAAACGTGGCCATGGCCTTGCCACCGTCAGCGGTTATCACCAAAAAAATAATGCTGCCTGGTGGCTTGACTGACCAGGAGCTTGAGCTTCAGGTCGAGACCGAAGCCAATCAATACATCCCCTTTCCGCTGGACGAGGTCAGCCTTGATTTCTGTGTGGTTGGGCCCAGTGCGACCTCGGCCGGCGACATTGAGGTACTGATCGCGGCATCCCGGCGTGAGAAGGTACAGGATATCCAGGGGCTGGCCGAAGCCGCCGGCTTGAAGCCTGTGATCGTTGACGTTGAGTCCTACGCATCGCGCTTGGCCACGGGTCGGTTGATCGAGAATCTGCCTGGCAAAGGTGTGGGCAGCATCGTGGCTTTGTTTGAAGTTGGCGCGCTGACTACCAGCATGCAGGTGATCCGCAACGACGAAGTTCTTTATGACCGGGACCAGGCCTTTGGTGGCGCCCAATTGACCCAGATGATTGTTCGTCAGTATGGTTTCTCCCAGGAAGAGGCTGAGAGTAAAAAACGCAGTGGTGAGTTGCCTGAAGACTACGAGTCAAGCGTACTGCGGCCCTTTGTTGACAGCATGGTTCAGGAAATTGGTCGGGCCTTGCAGTTTTTCTTCACCAGTACACCACATAACAAAGTGGATTACGTGATGCTCGCCGGTGGCTCATCGGCGTTGCCGGGGCTGACTGCTGCTGTGACGCAGCACACCACTTTCCCTTGCACGTTGGTGAATCCTTTTGACGGCATGGAGATCGGAAGTGATGTGCGCTTGAAGAAAATGACCCGTGAAGCGCCTTCCTACCTAACCTCCTGCGGGTTGGCTTTGCGGAGGTTCATGCAGTGATTCTGATTAACCTGCTCCCTCACCGTGAGGCGGCGCGAAAGCGTCGTCGTGATGCCTTTAATGTCGCTCTGGGCATGTCGGCGCTTTTGGGCGGGCTGATTGCCGGCTTGATATTTTTGTGGTTTCAATCGGAAATTGAAAGCCAGCAAGACCGAAACCAGTTGTTGCAGTCTGAAATCAAGCTGTTTGATACGCAGATCAAAGACATCGCAGGGCTGGAGGCGGAAATCGCGGCCTTGCGCGCACGCCAGCAAGCGGTGGAAGATTTGCAAGCCGACCGTAACTTGCCTGTTCACCTGCTGACCGAGCTGGTCACCCAGTTGCCTGATGGCGTCTATATTGCCAGCATGCGGCAGGAAAACCAGAGTGTGACTTTGCAAGGTGTTGCTCAATCGAATGAGCGGGTGTCCGAGTTGTTGCGAAACCTGGCGAACAACACCCCCTGGTTTACAAAGCCTGAATTGGTGGAAATTGTGGCGGGGTCAGTCAATCTTTCCCCCCGTGAGCAGCGGCGAGTCGCCAATTTCACGATCCGCGTGCGTTTGGTGCGCGCCAGCGAGGCTGAAAAATCTTCGGCGGCTGTCGCTGTGCCTGCTTCTGTCAAACCCTGAGATTGAGGCACCATGGCCAGCAAACCCGCATTGAATCTTGACCTTTCTGCATGGCAGGAAAAGCTGTTTGGGCAATTCCGAAATCTGGATCCCAAGGACCCCTCGCTCTGGCCGTCTTTGCCGAGATATGCGCTGTTTGTCGCCATTGCGGCGGTTTGCGTGGTGATCCTCTGGTTTCTGTGGCTCAGCACGTCAGAAGAGGAGTTGGTTGCCGAGCAGGCCAAAGAAGTGCAACTGCGCGACGAGTACAAGGTTAAGTTGGCCAAAGCCGTTAACCTGGAAGCCTTGAAAAAGCAGCGTGAGCAGGTTCAGCAGTACGTCACGCAACTCGAAAAGCAGTTGCCCAGCAAGGCAGAGATGGACGCTCTTTTGTCAGACATTAATCAAGCTGGTTTAGGGCGCAGCTTGCAATTTGACTTGTTCCGACCTGGACAGGTGGTTGTGAAAGATTACTACGCCGAGCTGCCAATTGCGGTTCGCGTCACGGGCCGCTACCACGACATCGGCGCTTTTGCGTCTGATATTGCCAACCTGTCTCGCATCGTGACATTGAACAACCTTGCCATCGTTCCAGGCAAAGACGGTTCTCTGGCCATGGATGCCACAGCCAAAACATTCCGTTACCTGGACAACGACGAGGTTGCCGCGCAACGCAAGGCCGCGCCGAAAGGGGGCAAGAAGTGATCCCTTTGTACAAATTTGTATCAGTCGGCTTGTTGTCTGTTTTATCAGCTTGCAGCAGTTCAACGGATGACGAACTGCGCCAGTGGATGACCGAACAAAAGAGCCAGACCCGTCCCAAGGTCAGCCCGATTTCAGAGCCCAAGAAATTCAAGCCTGAGACATACACCCAGGTCACCGAGATTGAGCCATTCAGCAACCAGAAGTTGACCCAAGCCCTGCGGCGCGACTCAACGCAAACTGAATCCAATGCGGCCCTGATTGCCCCGGAGTTGGCCCGACGGAAAGAGGCGTTAGAGGCGTACCCGCTGGATGCCATGGCGCTGGTCGGTAACCTGACCAGGGCGGGTCAGCCGGTGGCCCTGGTTAAGGTCGAGAATTTGCTCTACCAAGTTCGCCCGGGAAATTATTTAGGTCAGAACTACGGGCGTGTGACGAAGATCAGTGAGACTGAAATCACGTTGCGCGAAATTGTGCAAGACGCCGTGGGTGAATGGATTGAACGCACTGCAAGTTTGCAGTTGCAAGAGAGGTCGAAATGAATCATCAAAATTTTGGGGTGTCCAAGCGCATGTGGCAGCAAATATTTCTGGCCTCTTCCCTGATGCTGTTGGCCCTTGCTGCCAAGGCGCAAGGGGCGATTGAATCGGTCTCCGGATCTATCCAAAGCGGTGTGGAGGTGGTTCGAATCGACCTGTCACAGGAGCTCAAAGCGGTACCTACAGGATTTTCCATTCAATCGCCGGCCAGGATTGCACTTGATTTTCCGGGGGTCGCCAACGCCATGGGTCGCTCGACCGTTGAGATTAACCAAGGCAATTTGAAGTCGGTCAGTGTGGTGCAGGCGGGAGACCGGACGCGCGTTGTTTTGAATTTGAAGCAATACGCAGCCTACAAAACCCAGTTGCAAGGCAAGGCGTTGCTGGTGGTGTTGGAGTCTGTTGTGGCTGCAGCGCCATCGGCCTCCACCGCGCCTGTGTTTGCGGAGTCGCGTGCCCGTGACACTGCGCCGCTGAAGGACCTTGACTTCCGGCGTGGTGAAGAGGGTTCAGGTCGCGTGGTCGTGTCGTTGCCCAACAACCAGGTGGGCGTTGACATTCGGCAACAAGGCCAAACACTGGTGGTTGAGTTCATGAAATCAACCTTGCCGGAGGGCCTGCGCCGTCGTCTGGACGTCACGGACTTTGGCACGCCGGTTCAAACGGTGACAACCTTTCAGACGGGTGACCGTGTGCGGATGGTGATTGAACCTAAAGGGCAGTGGGTCCACAGTGCGTACCAAAGTGATGACCAGTTTGTGGTTGAGGTCAAACCACTCAAAGTTGATGCCTCCAAGCTGACGCAGGGGCCAGGCTACAGCGGCCAGAAATTGTCCTTGAACTTCCAGAGCATTGAAGTTCGCTCACTGCTGCAGGTGATTGCCGACTTCACCAACTTCAACATCATCACTTCGGATTCCGTCACTGGTACTGTTACCTTGCGGCTGCAAGATGTGCCTTGGGACCAAGCCTTGGACATCATTTTGCAGTCCAAGGGCTTGGGCATGCGCAAAACGGGCAATGTGCTGTGGATTGCGCCCAAAGACGAAATCAACGCCAAGGAAAAGCTGGAGTTGGAGTCCGTTGCCGCACTGCAGAGCCTGGAGCCGTTGCGTACGCAGTCGTTCCAGATGAATTACACCAAAGCGGCTGAAGTGGCTGCGCAACTGGCCGCTACTGGTGGTGGTTCTGCCGGCAACAGCTCGCGTATGTTGAGCCCCAGGGGCAGCACAATTGCGGAGCCGCGCACCAATCAGCTTTTCGTGACTGACATCCCGAGCAAGCTGGAGCAAATTCAGCAATTGATTGCGAAGCTGGATGTACCTGTTCGACAAGTGTTGATCGAGGCGCGCATCGTCGAGGCGTCTGATACTTTCAACAAGGCTTTGGGAGTTCGGCTCGGTGGCGGGGGAACGGGCACGATTGACGGCAGAAGAGTCGCCTTGGGATCAAGCTATGCGGCAGGTTCGTCGGGAACAACATCGGGGGATTTTGTCAATTTTCCTGCTGCTGGCGGTGCAAGTGTTGCCGTCTCCATTTTCAATGCGGCGGCCAATCGGTTTCTTAACTTGGAACTCTCAGCCCTTGAGGCTGACGGTAAAGGCAAGGTGGTTTCGAGCCCCCGCGTGATCACTGCGGACCAGATCAAGGCCTTGATTGAGCAGGGCACTGAGTTTCCTTACCAGGTGGCGAGCTCCAGCGGCGCTACGTCCATTGCCTTCCGTAAGGCCAGCTTGAAGCTCGAGGTGACGCCGCAGATTACCCCTGAAGGCAACATCATCCTCGACCTTGATGTCAACAAAGACACTCGCGGTATCAATACCGCGGCAGGCTACGCCATTGATACCAAACACATCAAAACTCAGGTGTTGGTGGAGAATGGCGGCACTGTGGTGGTCGGCGGAATCTTTACCGAGGATCAGGTCGATACCGTGGACAAAGTACCGGTGCTTGGCGACTTGCCAGGTTTGGGCAATTTGTTCAAGAGAACCGCGCGTTCGTCTGAAAAGCGGGAAATGCTGGTTTTCATCACCCCCAAGGTCATTACCGACAAAGGCTCTCGTTGAAATGTATTGAATAGCTGCTGCAGGCGGCTATTTCTTTGGAATGACTGAAATTTTTCTCCCTTGATCGCGCTTGTTGGCCTGCCAGGTTCAGGCAAATCCACCGTCGGGCGGCAACTCGCCCGGCGTCTTCAGCTTCCTTTCTTTGACTCTGACCATGTGATTGAGCACCAGCTAGGCTGCTCAATCCGCGAGTATTTTGAGCGGGAGGGGGAGGATCTGTTTCGTGATGTCGAAGCCTCGGTCATTGACGAGTTGACGCTGCAAGGCCGATGCGTGGTGTCGACAGGTGGCGGTGCTGTTTTGCGGCCCGCCAACCGGAAAAACCTGCATGAGCGCGGGCACGTGATTTATTTGAATTCATCGCCTGATGAGCTTTTTCGGCGTTTGCGGCACGACACCAACCGGCCCTTGTTGCAGGTGGCAGACCCGTTGGGGCGGCTTCGGGACCTCTACAAAGCCCGTGACCCCTTGTACCGGGAAACGGCGCATTTCATTGTGGACACAGGACGCCCTTCGGTGGCGACCTTGGTCAACATGATCGTGATGCAGCTTGAATTGGCCGGGGTGCTGTCGGGTTCTTGATTGGGCTGTCGGGAACTTGTTCCGGCCGCACTGGCCGATAAATCTGCCTCTAAACTCTCGGGTATGAACGTACCCGACCTCCAAACCGTCACCATTGATCTGCAAGAGCGCAGTTACCACATTGCCATTCGGGGTTCGCTGTTTGACAACCCGCTGAGCTATGCGGAGTTGCCAGGCGCTGCGAGCGCGCTGATTGTGACCAACACCACCGTCGGTCCTTTGTATGCCGAGCGTCTCCAAAAAGCTTTGCACGGTAAATACGCCAGCATTCACACCGTTGTCTTGCCGGACGGCGAGGCGTTCAAGACCTGGCAGAGTCTGAACCTGATTTTTGACGCCTTGTTGGCAAACACCTGTGACCGCAAGACCGTGCTGTTTGCCCTGGGCGGCGGCGTGGTGGGTGACATGACCGGTTTTGCCGCAGCCAGTTACATGCGCGGTGTGCCGTTTGTGCAGGTGCCCACCACCTTGCTGGCGCAGGTGGATTCCAGCGTGGGGGGCAAGACGGCCATCAACCACCCGCTGGGTAAAAACATGATTGGCGCGTTTTACCAGCCGTTGAAAGTGGTTTGCGACCTGGACACGCTCAAGACCTTGCCGCAGCGCGAGCTCAGCGCCGGCTTGGCCGAGGTCATCAAGTACGGGCCGATTGCCGACATGGCTTTTTTCGACTGGATTGAGGACAACATGGCGGCCCTGATGGGGCGTGACCCGCAGGCGCTGGCGCATGCGGTCAAGCGCAGTTGTGAGATCAAGGCCTGGGTGGTGGGGCAGGACGAGCGGGAGGCAGGCCTGCGCGCTGTTCTCAATTTTGGTCACACCTTTGGCCACGCGATTGAGGCCGGCATGGGCTATGGGCAGTGGCTGCACGGGGAGGGTGTGGGGTGCGGCATGGTGATGGCGGCGCATTTGTCGCAGCGTTTGGGTCTGATCGACATGGCCTTGGTGCAGCGGTTGACCGCACTCATCCAGCGCGCTGGCTTGCCAGTGAAAGGCCCGGTCTTGGCGGCGGACGACAACGCGGGGCGCTATCTGGATCTGATGCGCGTCGACAAGAAGGCTGAAGGTGGCGAGATCAAGTTCGTGGTGATTGACGGCCCGGGGCGGGCCAGTGTACGCAGTGCGCCCGACCTGCTGGTGCGTGAAGTCATCCATGCGTGTTGCGCTTGAACACTATTAACTTAATAGCTACTAGTGCTTATTGCATAAGGGCTGGAGCCATGTTTGGCATATATTTATGACCCTGGCTCCTTACGCGTGTCATCCTGATCAATCCCGTGGCCGGCGCTCCCCGCAAGCACCGGCGCCGACGCGCACTGAATTTCAGCGCGACCGTGATCGCATCGTGCACAGCTCGGCGTTTCGGCGGCTGGTCTACAAAACCCAGGTGTTTCTGAACCATGAAGGCGACCTGTTTCGCACGCGGCTGACGCACTCGCTGGAAGTGGCGCAGTTGGGGCGCTCGATTGCCCGGTCGCTCAAACTCAACGAGGACTTGGTCGAGGCCATTGCGCTAGCGCATGACCTGGGCCACACGCCCTTTGGTCACGCAGGGCAAGACGCGCTGAACGATTGCATGGCGCCCTATGGCGGGTTTGAGCACAATTTGCAAAGCCTGCGGGTGGTGGACCATCTGGAGGCGCGTTACCCTGAGTTTGACGGCCTGAACCTGACCTTTGAGACGCGCGAGGGCATTCTCAAGCACTGCTCACGCACCAATGCGCAGGCGCTGGAAGTGGGCGAGCCGGGTGGCGTGGGGCAGCGGTTTTTGGCACGCAGCCAACCCAGCCTGGAGGCACAACTGTGCAATCTGGCCGATGAAATTGCCTACAACGCCCACGACATTGACGATGGCGTGCGCTCCGGTTTGATCACCTTGGCGCAACTGCAGGACGTCCCCTTGTTTGATGATTTCAGGCGCCAGACGCTCGCCGAATTTCCGCACCTGACGGACCCTGACCAAGGCCGGCGCCTGCTTTACGAGACGATTCGCCGCATGCTCAGTGCACAGGTGTACGACGTGATTGCCGCCACCTCTGCGGCGCTGCAGGCCGCTGCACCGCAGAGCGCCGACGCGGCCCGGCACATGCCGGCGCTGGTGCAGTTTGGCGAGGCAATGCGCGACAAGTCGCAGGTGCTGAAGCGGTTTTT
>CAZLRQ010000013.1:15207-19567 GCA_964562035.1 uncultured Rhodoferax sp.
TGGTGCAGTTTGGCGAGGCAATGCGCGACAAGTCGCAGGTGCTGAAGCGGTTTTTGCTGTCCCAGCTTTACCGGCACCCGCAGGTCATGCAAACCACCGGGCAGGCGCAGCAGGTGGTGCGTGAGTTGTTTGCGGTGTACCTGGCGCAGCCGCAGGAGATGGGCGCGGGGTTTTTGGCGCGCTCCGCCGCCGTGCTGCCCGCCTTGGACGCCGCCACTGCCCGTGCCCGCGTGGTGGCCGATTACATTGCCGGCATGACGGACCGATTTGCCGGCCGTGAGCATGAGCGGCTGACCGGACTCAAACGCCTTTGACCCGGTTCTGATGCCACGGCGGCGATAATCCGGGCCTATCCATAGCAGTGCCAGGGAGTTGCGTTGAGTTTTTTGAATTAGCTGAAAGTGCCGGCCAGCGCCTTGCAGTTAGCGCACGTGCTGAAAGACACCCCGCAGGAAGCTGATCCCGTTGGACCACTGCCAAGACCGCAGGGCGCCAACATGGCGTTTTGTCTTTTCGACTGAGTAATGCGCAGGCGTTTGACCTGCAGACCGGCGCACCCCGCCAGCCAGATTCAGCGTTATTGACGGGACGAACTGGCCAAGCCGGGGCCCAGACAAACCAACCGCTTTGTGTAAGGACCACATGACCAAAATTGAAGCATCGCAAACTGCAATAGACGACACCCGGCGCTGGCTGGAGCGGGCGGTGATTGGCCTGAACCTGTGCCCGTTTGCCAAGAGCGTGCACGTCAAAGGGCAGGTGCATTACGCGGTGAGCGCCGCCCGCCAGCCCCAGCGCCTGCTGGAGGACTTGGTTTTTGAGCTAAAAACACTGGTAGCCCTTGATGCGTCTGCACGAGACACTACGCTTTTAATAGCGCCTGACTGTCTGGGCAATTTTCTGGATTTCAATGATTTTCTGGCCGAGGCCGATCAGGCCCTGGTTGACCTGGACCTTGATGGCGTCATCCAGATTGCCAGTTTGCACCCCGCTTACCAATTTGCCGGCACGCACCCGGACGACGTGACCAACTTCACCAACCGCTCGCCTTACCCCACGTTGCACCTGTTGCGCGAGGACAGCATTGACCGGGCGGTGCAAGCCTTTCCAGATGCTGAAGCTATTTTTGAGGTGAACATGCAAACCATGGAGCGGCTCGGCACGGCGGGTTGGACTGCCTTGGGCGTGGACCGCAGCCCCTAACGACTATGACCAACAAAAAAAACCTGCAGGCGGGCCACCGCGCAACCAATACGCCGCGCGAAGCCAAAGCCGCGCCCGACACCGTGGCGCCTGAAATTCGGCCTGGCCAGTCGATTGAACTGTTGAAAGAGCTGCACATCCTGACCCGGGAGGGCAAGCTCAACCAGGACTCCCGGCGCAAGCTCAAGCAGGTCTACCACCTGTTTCAGTTCATCGAAAAGCTCTTGCTGGAATTGCCGCCTCAGCCGGGCGGTGTGACCCTGGCTGACCATGGTGCGGGCAAGTCGTACCTGGGCTTCATCATCTACGACCTGTTTTTCAAGAGTCTGAAAGCGGGGCATATTTACGGCATCGAGACCCGGCCCGAGCTGGTGCAAAAGTCGCGCGAGTTGGCGGCCAAGCTGGGGTTTGAGCGCATGTCGTTCCTGAACCTGAGTGTGGCCGAGTCCACCACGGCCAGCGAGTTGCCGGCCCGCATTGACGTGGTGACCGCCCTGCACGCGTGTGACACCGCCACCGATGACGCCATTGCCTTTGGCTTGCAAAAAAATGCCCGCTACATGGTGCTGGTGCCCTGCTGTCAGGCCGAAGTGGCGCGCCACCTGAACGTCAGCAAAGCCCTGAGCCTGAACCGCACACCCTTGGCCGAGTTGTGGCGCCACCCCATGCACACGCGCGAAATGGGCAGCCAGATCACCAATGTGCTGCGCTGCCTGTATCTGGAAGCCTGGGGTTACCAGGTGACGGTGACCGAGCTGGTGGGCTGGGAGCACAGCATGAAGAACGAGCTGATCATTGCGCGCCATACCGGGCAGAAGAAGCGGGCAGCGGCCCAGCGCCTGCAGGCCTTACTGCAGGAGTTTGGGCTGACTGAGCTGCTTAACAGCCGGTTTACATTGCCGGCGGACAATTGTCCAGGCGGGGATGCGGGCGGCGAATGGCGTCAAGGCTGGCTTGCTTCGTCATCTGGGCGGGCGTTTCCTGAACCGAATGCTGATTAAGATTTTTAGGAGTTTTTAGATGAAACGTATTTTTAAAACGGGTTTGTCCTTGGTCATCGTGGCCGCGCTGGGCGCCTGCGCCACCAGCAGCCCGGACGTCATCCAGCGCGGCGATGCCCAGCGCTTGTCCCAGGTGCAGGACGGGGTGGTGCTGTCGGTGCGCCCGGTGGTGGTGGACGGCAGCCAGTCGGGCATGGGTGCCGCTGCCGGCGGTGTGGTGGGCGGCATTGCTGGTTCCAGCGTTGGCGGCCGGCGTGAAGGGGCCATTGTGGGGGTGCTGGCGGCGGTGGCCGGTGCGGTCGCGGGCAACGCGGTGGAGCGCATGGGCACGCGCGAGGAGGCGGTGGAGTTGTTGGTTCAGCTCAAAGGTGGTGAGCGCCGGGCCATTGTGCAGGCCAAGGGCAGCGAGGTGCTGAACCCCGGTGATGCCGTGATTTTGGTCACCACGGGCAGCAAGGTCCGGGTGACCCGGGCGCCCCGTTAACGTGAAATTGGCATGGCTCGTCTGCCCCGCCTGACCCTGCCGGGTTACCCGCACCATGTGATCCAGCGGGGCAATAATCGCCAGCCTATTTTTGCCACCAGTGCCGATCGTCAGGTGCTGCTGGACCTGTTGTTTGACAACGCCAAGAAGTTTGAGGTCGCCATCCACGCCTATGTGCTGATGGGCAATCACTTTCACCTGCTGGCCACGCCGCAAACCCTGGACGGCTTGCCGCTGATGATGCAGGCGGTGGGCCGGCGCTATGTGCGCTATTTCAACGACACGCAGCAGCGCAGCGGCACGCTGTGGGAGGGCCGCTACAAGTCCACCCTGATCCAGGCAGAGCGCTATTTGCTGGCGTGCATGGCCTACATCGACCTCAACCCGGTGCGTGCCGGGTTGGTGGCCCACCCGCGAGACTACCCGTGGTCGAGTTTTGGGCACTACACCGGGCAGCGCATTGACAGGCTCATCACGCCCCACGCCTTGTTTTGGGAACTGGGCAACACGCCCTTTGCGCGTGAGGCGGCATACGCCCAATTGGTGCTGAGTGGCATCAGCGTGGTGCAGCAGGCCGCTTTGACTGACGCCGCCCTGCAAGGCTGGGCGCTGGGTGAGCCGGATTTTGTGGCAGATTTACAAAAAAGAACGGCCCGCCGCGTGAGCAAAGGCAGTGCAGGGCGACCGGTTTCTGCGAGAAAATAATAGCCTAATAGGGCTCTAGCCCCCGTATTTATTGGGCTTATAGCTACTAATATTGATGTGTCCCTTATTTAATTTAATGAATGATTTGATGTTTTTAATTGGAATCTGACCCCAATTATTCTGCTTGGCACTTTTGTTGCATTGCGGTATTCTTCGAAAATCTGTCACTAATAGGAGCGCGCCATGACGACGGCTGCAGAGATCAAGCATCTCCAGGAACACGGTTTGTATTCTTCTACCCAAGAGCACGACGCTTGCGGCGTGGGTTTTGTGGCGCACATCAAGGGCACCAAGTCGCACGACATCGTGCGCAACGCCCTCAAGATTCTTGAAAACCTGGACCACCGGGGCGCGGTGGGTGCAGATGCGCTCATGGGCGACGGCGCCGGTATCCTGATCCAGCTGCCGGATGCGCTGTACCGCGAAGAAATGGCGGCGCAAGGCGTGACCCTGCCGGCCCCGGGTGAGTACGGTGTGGGCATGGTGTTTTTGCCCAAAGAGCACGCTTCTCGCCTGGCCTGTGAGCAGGAGATGGAGCGCGCCATCAAAGCCGAGGGCCAGGTGCTGCTGGGCTGGCGCGATGTGCCGGTGAACCGCGACATGCCCATGTCGCCCACCGTGCGCGCCAAAGAGCCTATCCTGAAGCAAGTCTTCATCGGCCGTGGCAACGACGTGATCGTGCAAGACGCGCTGGAGCGCAAGCTGTACGTGATTCGCAAAACAGCCAGCGCCAACATCCAGCGCCTGAAGCTGACGCACTCCAAAGAATATTACGTGCCCAGCATGTCCAGCCGCACCGTGGTCTACAAAGGCCTGCTGCTGGCCGACCAGGTGGGCACCTATTACCTGGACCTGCAGGACGAGCGTTGCGTCTCCGCCTTGGGCCTTGTGCACCAGCGTTTCTCGACCAATACCTTCCCCGAGTGGCCATTGGCTCACCCTTACCGCTATGTGGCGCACAACGGCG
>CAZLRQ010000014.1:0-16821 GCA_964562035.1 uncultured Rhodoferax sp.
CGCTGATGGGCGAGAGCTTCATCCAGTGGGTGATTGAAGACAACTTCATCGCCGGCCGCCCCGCCTGGGAGACGGTCGGCGTGGAGATGGTGCAGTCGGTGCAGGCCCATGAAGAAGCCAAGATCCGCCTGCTCAACGCCACCCACAGCTGCATTGCCTGGGCCGGCACGCTGGTGGGCTACACCTTCATTCATGAAGGCACGCTGGACCCGGTGATTCGCCAGTTCGCGTTTGACTACGTGACCGACGACGCGATACCCGTGCTCAGCCCCAGCCCCATTGACCTGGCCGCCTACCGCGACGTGGTGCTGGACCGCTTTGGCAACCCCGCCATTGCGGACACCAACCAGCGCGTGGCCATGGACGCGTTTGCCAAGATTCCCGCCATGATCGCGCCCACGTTTCGTGACCGGCTGGCACGCGGCGAGTCCATCGACAGCGTGGCCATGCTGCCGGCGCTGTTTTTGGCCTACCTGCAGCGCTGGCACGCCGGGCAAATTTCTTACGCCTACCAGGACCAGGCCATGGACCCGGCCGTGGCCCACGCCATCTGCGAGGCCACCGACCCCGTGGCCGCGTTCTGCGCCGACCTCACCCTGTGGGGCCCGCTGGCCAACGACGCTCGACTGGTCAGCGCCCTGCGCCAGGCCTTCGCCCGCGTCACCCAGTTCGTCAAGGACCATCAGAAATGACCACCACAACGCACTGCCCGCTGGCGTTGCCGGTGGCAAAGTGATGGCTTAAAGTTTGCGCCTCACGCACTACCCCGCACCACCATGTCTGCCCTGCCCCGCCAACTCAAGCCCGAACTGGAGCACGACTACCTGCGCTCCACCGACCTGGGTTATGAATCGCCCGACGAGGCGGGCTTCATCCGCTGCCTGGCCCATGGCTACCCCACGCCGCTGGCGCGCTGGCACCACCATGACGAGTACGAGCTGCACCTGATCACGGCCACCTCAGGCAAGGCTTTTGTGGGCGACTGGATTGGCCAGTTCCAGCCCGGCCATCTGGTACTGACCGGGCCGCGCTTGCCGCACAACTGGGTCAGCATGGATGTGCCCGAGGGCGGCGTGGCCCAGCGCGACCTGGTGATCCAGTTCCTGCACGGCCCCATCGAGACCGGCAGCCAGCATATTCCCGAGTTGCGCGAGGTGCTGCCCCTGCTGGAACGCGCCAAACACGGCATTGAGTTTTTTGGCATCTACCCGCAGGCGCTGGCGCACTGGCAGCGCGTCAAGACCCAGCACGGACTGGCCCGCTTTGGCGCCTTTTGTGAGTTTTTGAGTGAGCTGGTGCAATGCACCGACTACCGCATGCTGTCCAACGCGGCGCTGCAAAGCGTGGGCAATGACGCCCAGCTTGACCAGATCAACGCCATCGTGAGCCGCATCACCGAAAACCTGGCCGAGCCGCTGTCGGCTTCTGAACTGGCCCAGGGCCTGGGCATGAGCGAGAGTGGTTTCTCGCGGTTTTTCAGGCGCGCCACGGGCAACACCTTCACCGACTTTGTGAACCATGTGCGGGTCAACCGCGCCTGCCAGTTGCTGATGGAGTCCGACCTGTTCATCACCAGCATTGGCTATGAAGTGGGCTTCAACAACATCGCCAACTTCAACCGGCGCTTTCTCGACATCAAAGGCGTCACCCCCAGCGAATACCGCCGCCAGGCGGCCAAGCGCTTTGGCGTGAGCGCCTGAACCCTGAATTTTTCAACACCATGTACCTCGGCATTGATCTCGGCACCTCGGGCCTGAAACTCCTGCTGCTCAACACGCGCCACCAAGTGCTGGCCAGTGTGGATGCGCCCCTGACGCTGCAGCGCCCGCACCCCACCTGGAGCGAACAGCACCCCGCCGACTGGTGGCAGGGCCTGCAAGACGCCGTCGTGCAACTGCGCGCCGCCGCGCCCGAGGCCTGGCGCCAGGTGCGCGCCATCGGCCTGTCGGGCCAGATGCACGGCGCGGTGGTGCTGGGCGCCCAGGCTGAGGTCTTGCGCCCGGCCATTTTGTGGAACGACGGCCGCGCCGAGCTGCAATGCGCCGAGCTGGAGCAGCGTGTGCCGCAGTCTCGCCAGATCACCGGCAACCTGGCCATGCCGGGCTTCACCGCGCCCAAGCTGCTGTGGCTGCAACAGCATGAGCCCGCGCTGTTTGCCCAAATCAAACAAGTGCTGCTGCCCAAAGACTGGCTGCGCCTGCAACTCACCGGCGAGGCGGTGAGCGACATGTCAGACGCCTCGGGCACCCTGTGGCTGGATGTGGCGCAGCGCACCTGGAGCGAGCCCATGCTGGCGGCCTGTGGCCTGGACCTGTCGCACATGCCCCGCCTGGTTGAAGGCAGCGCGCCCAGCGGCGTGCTCAAACCCGCACTGGCCAGCGCCTGGGGCTTGCCCGCCAACGTGGTGGTGGCCGGCGGCGGCGGGGACAACGCGGCCAGCGCGGTGGGCATTGGCGCCGCGCAAGCGGGCCAGGGCTTTGTCTCGCTGGGCACCTCGGGGGTGGTGTTTTTGGCCAGCGACCGCTACCGGCCTGCACCCGAGCAGGCCGTGCACGCGTTTGCCCACGCCCTGCCCGGGCGCTGGCACCAGATGTCGGTCATGCTCAGCGCCGCCAGCGCGTTTGGCTGGGTCACCCAGCTCACCGGCAGCGCGGACGAAGCGCACCTGGCCGCGCAAGTGGCCCAGCTTGGGCTGGCGCAGCGCGCGCGTGCGCCCCTGTTTCTGCCTTACCTGAGCGGCGAGCGCACCCCGCACAACAACCCGCAAGCCAGTGGCGTGTTCATGGGTTTGCGCAGCGAACACACCGCTGCCGACCTGGGCTATGCCGTCATGGAAGGCGTGACCTTTGGCCTGATGGACGGCCTGCGCGCCATGGGCCAAAGCGAGCCCTCCAGCACGCCCCTGGCACTGGTGGGCGGCGGCGCCCGCAGCGACGCCTGGGCGCAACTGCTGGCCAGCGGCCTGGGCTGCCCGCTGCACCGCCCACAAGGCGCGCACGCGGCCGCCGCCCTGGGCGCCGCACGCCTGGCCTGGCTGGCCGATGGCGGCCTAGAGACCGAGGTGTGCCAGCCGCTGCCCTTGGCGCAAGGCTTTGAATCGGAGCCCGCCTTGAGCGCGTTGTTACGCGAACGCTACCCGCGCTACCGGGCGCTCTACCCGGCCTTGCAGTCGCTGTTTTGAGTCGGGCCCGTGATCCGGTTTTTTTGCTCAGCGTGACCACACACCGCCATGAACACCGCCCCTCACCACCCTGCAGTTCCCGAGCCCTTTCTGGCCCGTTTGCGCGCGCTGCTGCAAGACGGCCAGCGCAAGATGATCGGGCTGGCAGGCCCGCCCGGCTGCGGCAAATCCACGGTCGCGCAAGCCCTGCACAGCGCGTTTCCAAGCACCTCGCAAGTGGTGCCGATGGACGGCTTTCACCTGGCCAACACCGAGCTGGCCCGCTTGGGTCTGGCCCAGCGCAAGGGCTCGCCACCCAGCTTTGACAGCGCCGGCTATGTCGCACTGCTGACGCGGTTGCGCCAGCAACCCGAAGAAACCATTTATGCGCCCGATTTCCGGCGCGAAATAGAGGAGGCGGTGGCGGGTGCCATTCCCGTCTTTGCGCACACCCCATTGATCATCACCGAAGGCAACTACCTGCTGCTCAATGACGGCCACTGGGCAGGCGTAGCGCCGCTGCTGGACGAGGTTTGGTACGTGGAAGTAGACGAAGCGGTTCGCCTGCAACGCCTGGTCCGGCGCCACATGCAGTTCGGCCGTTCAGAAGTGAATGCCCGCGCCTGGGTTGCCAGCAATGACGAACCCAACGCGCGGCTGATTGAGGCCAGCCGACATCGGGCTGACCAGATTTTTCAATGGACGGCCAACGTGCCGCCCGTCGCTGAGTCGCCTTAGAAGCGCCAGCCCAGACCCAAGCCGAACAACACGGGGTCCACCTTGAAGCTGCCCAAGTTCGCGCTGCCTGCAAAAACGTCTGTGCGGATGTAGACCTTTTTCACGTCCACGTTGAGGTACAGGTTACCGCCCAAGGGAATGTCCACGCCCACTTGCAGCGCAGGACCCCAACTGTCTTTCTCAATGGTGGCGCCGCCACTCAACACATTGACGTTGGAAAACCGGGTGTAGTTGACGCCTGCGCCAACATAGGGCTTGAAGCCATTGGCATCAAAGTGGTACTGCGCCAGCAGGGTGGGCGGCAGGTGCTTGAGCGTTCCGATGTCGCCACCAATCACCGACGAACTGAGGGTGTGCTTTTGGGGCACGGTCAGCACCAACTCAAGGGCCATGTTCTTGTTGAAGAAATAGCTGATGTCCACTTCGGGCATCCACTTGTTGTTCAAGGCCAACCCCAGACCCGTGCTGTCGTCGTTGGCACTGTTCAAATGCACCGCGCGGGCGCGCACCATCCAGGGTCCTTCGGTGGCAGTTTGGGCCACGGCAGCACCAGAAACGAGGGCGCACAAGGCAGCGGCGGCGATGAGTTGTTTTTTCATGATGGACAGCGAATTGATAGCCGGGAATATTCCCAGCACTGATTGGGCGCGCACCCCCCGGAAGTGCATTTGACCTGGAACAAGGCTTTTCAGGACGCCCCTACAGCGCGCCATCTCTTTGATACAGGTCAACCATCCCCTGGGCCAACTGCCTTGATTCGTTGTTTTTTAGCTGCACGCCGGGCGCACCGGTGCGGGCTCAGCCCACGCCGTTCACGAAAGCCGTGATGCGCGGTAGCACAGGCGCCCGGCTGCGCAGCACCCAGGCCATGGAAGCGACCAGCGTGGCGTGGCCCACGCGGTCATACAAAGCCGACTCCACCGGCACACCGGCCGCCCTGAGGCGTTGCGCCAGCATCAGGGTGCTGCGCTGAGGGTCGACCACGGTGTCATCCGCGGGGGCGAGCAGCAGCGCCGGCGGCGACCGGCCCGACACATGCGCCATGGGCTGGCTGTCCGCCGGCGTGGCGGGCCAGTTAAAGGCCACCTGGGTCAGTGGGTCACCAATGGGCAAAAAGTCATACGGACCGGCCAGCCCGATCCAGCCGGCCAGCCTGGCGGGCGTCAAGCCTTCGGCTGCCAGCCAGCGCGGGTCCAGCGCCAGCATGGCCGCGTTGTAAGCCCCGGCACTGTGGCCCATGGCAAACACCCGGGTGGGGCTGGCCTCAAATGCCGCAGCGTTGGCCATGGCCCAACGCATGGCCCGCGCACTGTCCTGCAAGAACACCGGGTAGCGCACGGCCGGGCTCAGGCGGTAGTCGGCCACCACCGTCACGATACCGTGCGAGGCGAGCGCTTCACCCACAAACCGGTAGTCCGCCCGTTCACCCGACGACCAGCTTCCGCCATAAAAGAACACCACCAGGGGCGCTGGTTGGGGGCGATGCGCCCCCGGCGGGTGGACGGGTTGGTACACATCGAGTTGCTGGCGGGGGTCGGGCCCATAGGCCAGCCCTGGCGTCAGACGGTAGGTGTGGGTGGGAACGGTGGCGTTGAGCACATCGATCCGCGAGCACGCGGTCAACAGTGCGGGCAACATGGCGAGAAGGGAACGTCGGGGCAATTTCAAGGCGATGTCGCAGTTTGGAATAGTGTCAATACGCAGACCAGTGTCTGTTAGATTCGATTTTTGAGTTTCAGGACACGCCACCATGAACCTTCGGTCTGCTTTGATTTTTATGCTTTTTATGCCTCTAGCCCTTACTGCGTATACACAAGTAGCTATTGATTCAAGAGCAAATCATGGCACACAAAATTCAACCTTGCCGCTGCGCAACTTGCAGATTGAGGTGCGACAAATCAGCGTGGACGAGGTTGCTGGCGCCACGCGCAGCGCCAGCGGCCAGGTACAACTGCGCCCCGGCCAAAGCAGCGCGCAGTGGGAGGCCTCGGCGCAGGACGGCGCTCGATCGCGCGAGGCCAGCGCCCAGCAACAAGTGCTGGTGCTCAATGGCCGGCGCGTCAGCATTGCGCTGCGCAACAGCACGCCGTTCAGGCTGGTACAGACGTTTGTCGTCAATGGCGTGATGACCGTGGTGCCGGGCACCGTGCTGATCGAAGCCGGCACCGGCTTTGACGCCACCGCGCGCTGGGAGGGCGATGACCAGGTGGCATTGGCGCTGGCCGCCAGCCAGAGCCAGGGCCGCTACCAAACCCAAACGGCCAGCACCAGCACGCTGGTGGTGGTGCCTTTGAATGAATGGGTGACGGTGGCGCAGTCCGACCTGGACAGCAGCGGTGGCAGCAGCAGCACCGGCGGGCAGACCCAATGGCGCCACCGCACGGCCACCGAGGTGCAAGTCAGGGTGAACGTGCGCTGACCCGCAGCGCGCTGGGTTCAGCGCACGTTGCGCGCCAGCACGTTGCGAATGGTGTTGGCCAGTTCTTCCGCCACAAACTTGGCAATGTAGGCATCGGCCCCCACGCTTTTCACATGGCTTTCGTTGGTGGTACCGGTGAGCGACGAGTGAATGATGACGGGCACCGACTTAAAGCGCGCGTCCTGCTTGATGTTGCGCGTCAGGGTGAAGCCGTCCATCTCGGGCATTTCCAGGTCGGTCAGCACCAAGGCGACTTTGTCGCGGACTGTTTTGCCCTCGGCTTGCGCGTCGGTGGCAATGGCCTGCAGGCGCTCCCAGGCTTCCAGCCCGGTTTTGGTCATGATGTAGGGCACACCCATGGCCTTGAGGCCCTGCTCGATCATCATGCGCGCCACGGCAGAGTCGTCGGCCGCCAGCACCACGGTGCCGGGGGGCAAATGCAGCTTGGGAATGTCCTCTTCGTCCTTCACACCTTGGTGCTGGGCCGGGAACACATCGCGCAAAATTTGCTCCACGTCCAGCACCTGCGCAAGCCGGGTGTTTTCGGCATTGCCGTCCAGCCGGGCAATGCTGGTGACCAGCCCGCCGCCATGGCCTTCGGCCGACAGCACCTGCTTCCACTCCAGGCGCACGATCTCGTTGACCTCTTCCACCGCAAAGGCCTGGGTGGTGCGGGCAAACTCGGTCACCAGCAAAATACCCAGTCCCTTGGTGGGGTTGCAACCCACAATTTGCGGCAAATTGATGACCGGAATCATCTGGCCACGGATGTTGGCAATGCCCATGACCGACGGTGGCGCGTTGACCATCACCGTCACCTCGGGCATGACCAGAATCTCGCGCACCTTGAAGACGTTGATGCCGAAAAGCTCGCGACGATCGGAGCCCGCCGCTTCGCCCAGGCGAAACAACAACAGCTCGAACATGCTGTTGGCAGCAAGGTTGGTGCGTTCGTCAATATCCTTCATTGAGGTGTTCATGGCTTTGTCCGTGGTTGAAGGCAAAAATGGATTGAGATGCTGACTTTAACCGGGCGGCTTGGGCCACAGCACCCACAGGCGCAGCGGCTGCTTGAGCCGGCCCGCCAGCTCGCCGGCCTCAGGGCCCCAGCCGGCAAAATAATCGGCCCGCACGGCGCCCACAATGGCACTGCCCGTGTCTTGCGCCAGCACCAGTTTTTGCAGGCTGACACTCGGGCCCGGTGACACCAGCCACACCGGTGTGCCATAGGGAATGCTGCCGGGGTCCACCGCGATGGACCGGCCCGGCGTGAGCGGCACGCCTTGCGCGCCGCGCGGGCCAAAAGCGGCGTCCAGCTCGGTCAAGCGCTCTTCGCGGAAAAACACCATGCGCGGGTTGCTCCACAGCAGCTCATTCAGGCGCTGCGGGTTCTGGGCAATCCAGGCCTTGATGCCGGGCCAGGTGGCGTCGCGCACCGCGCCCTGGTCCAGCAGCCAGCGGCCCACGCTTTTGTAGGGCTGCTCATTGGTGCCGGCGTAGGCCAGGCGCACCAGGCGCTGCGTGCCGTCTACCTCGGTCACCCGAATGCGCCCGGAGCCCTGGATTTGCAACACCAGCGCATCCACCGGGTCGGCCAGGTAAACGATTTCGCGCCCGCGCAGCGCGTCTTGCGCAGGCGCCAGTGTGTCCATTTCCTGCCGGGTGAACCAGGGCTTGCCTTTGGTCAGGCCCACGGGCGTCTGGTACAGCGGCACGGTGAAGCCGGGGCGTGGCGTGCGCGAGGCTTCATACAGTGGCTCGAAATAGGCCGTCAACAGGCCATCGGCCACGGGGCTGTCCAGCGCGTCCACGCGGTAGGGCTGCAGCCGCTGGCGCAGCCACTGGCGCTGCAGGTCGGCGTCGCCAATGCTCAGGCGCCGCACCTCGGCGCACAGCGGGGCAAACACCGGGCCCGGGCGCTCGCAGCTCTTGAGCCAGGCGTTCCAGGCCTCAAACAGGGCGTCACCCTCAAAGCCGGGCAACTCGCGCCAGCGCACCGGCGTCCAGCGGCTTTTGGCCCGAAAAATCGCGGCCGGCAAAGCCACGTTGTCATCGTCGGCACTCGCGTCGGACAGGCTGGGCGCCGTGGCTGGCAGGGGCTGTGGGCTTGACAGCGGCACACTGCCGCAGGCGGCCAGCGTCCCTACAATCAGCGCTCCCAAAACATAGAGAAGGAAACGGTTCATGACTTTGCTTTTGCTGGAAGCACTGGGCGCGCTGGTGCTGCTGGTGCTGATTGTCTGGTGGACCATGTTTTCCGGGCGTAAACATGGCGAATTGCCCGCAGCGCAAGCCACGCCCGATACGCCCACACCCGCTGACGCGCCTGCCACCGTGCAGCCGGCCACCGACCCCAACGAGCCGCGCTGAAACACAAGAGCGCTGGGTGCCGCGCTCACAGCACCCGGTGCTCAAGGGCGGGCAACTGGGCTCGGCTGGCCTTCAGTTGGGCGATATTCAATTCAGCCGTGACCAGTCCTTCACCTTCGGCCAACTCACCCAGCACCGCCCCCCAAGGGTCAATCAACAGCGACTGGCCCCAGGTGCGGCGCCCGTTGTCATGCAGGCCGCCTTGCGCCGCCGCGCCGACAAACGCCAGGTTTTCAATGGCCCGGGCACGCAACAACACCTCCCAGTGCGCCTGGCCCGTGGTGTGGGTGAAGGCACTGGGCACCAGCACCAGGTCCACGCCGGCCCGCGCATAACCCCGGTACAGCTCGGCAAACCGCAGGTCGTAGCACACGCTCAGGCCAATGCGCCAGCGGTGGCCGTCTTGGGACGGCAGCTCAAAAACAACCGGTTCCAGACCGGGCGCCAGCACGCGCGACTCGTCATAGCTTTCGCGGCCATTGTCAAAGCGAAACAGGTGAATCTTGTCGTAGCGCGCCACGCACGCGCCTTGCGGGGAAAACACCAATGTGCTGTTGAATACGCGCTGGGTCTCAGCAGGCTGACCTGGCACCAGCGGGGCCGACAAGGGCACCGTGCCCCCCACCACCCACAGCCCCAGCTCACGCGCGGCGTCCGCCAAAAAACGCTGAATGGGGCCGTCGCCATAAGGCTCCTGGATGGCCAGCTTGTCAGCGTCGTGCTGGCCAATCAGACAGAAATACTCGGGCAACACCGCCAGCTCGGCGCCGGCCTGCGCGGCAGCGCGCAGCAGGGCGTGTGCGCGGGTGAGGTTGGTGGCCAGATCGGTGCCCGACACCATTTGAATGACTGTGACTTTCAAAGTTTTACTCCGTTGTGCGGGTGGCCTTGCGCTCCACCTTGGTGATTTGGGGGTCGGCCCAGGCGCCGTCAATGTGAAACTCCTGGGTCGCCGCCTCGGTGAGGGGGCGACGCAAAAACATTTGGGCCAAAAAGGTGCCCAGGCCCACAGCCGGGTTGATGACCGTGGCAATCAGCGAGGCGGTGCCGGCATTGATTTCCGGCACCACCACCACCTTGAGGTCCTGGGTTTCGCGGGCAATGTTGGCTTGCCCTTCCATCAACACGGCGGCGTTCACGCCTTTCATTTGCAGGTTGTTGGTCCGGGCAATGCCTTGGGCAATGTTCACGTCCCCGCGCAAAAAATCAAAGGCAAAGCCTTCGCTGAACACATCCCGAAAATCCAGGGCCAGACGGCGCGGCAAGGCCTGCAGACTCAGCACCCCCAGCAGCTTGGCCAGGCCAGGGTCTGCCTTCAGAAACTGACCGGTCTCGACATTGACCGTGAACGCCCCGTTCATGGACGGGTAGTCCAGCGTGATGGGCGAGCCCAGCCAGGCCACCTGCCCTTCCATCTTGCCGCGCCCGCGGCGCACCACGTCTTTCATGCCCAGGCGGGTCAACAGCGCGCCCGCGTCGGTGATGTCGAGCTTGAAATTCATCACCGTGCGCCGCCGGCCGGCACTGTTTTGCGCGTTCAGGCTGGCCCAGTTGCCGGTCGCGGTCAGCACTGCCTCGGGGGTGATCATGTTGAACTTGCTCAGGCGCCACTCGCGCGTGCTGCCGTCGCGCTCACCCCCGGTGGCACTGCGGTTGATGGCCTCCACCTCCACGCGGCCCAGGCGCTTGCCGCGCAGCTCAAACCGGTCCACCACGATGTCGAGCGCCGGAATGCTGGTGGGTTGCTCATCGAACAGGGACTCCACCTCGCTCACGGCGCTGGGCGCAATGGTCAGGCGTGCCAGGCGGGCAAACACCCGGCCCGCCCCAGCGCCTGAAGGCTGGCGGTATTCCAGGTAGCCATTGAGCTCATTGGCGTCCAGGTTGGCACGCCACAGCAGGCCCTCGCGCGAGCCGCCCACCACCACCTGGTTGAGGGTGCGTCCGCCCACCACCAGCGCCTGGGCGCGCACGGCCAGGCTGGTGGGCAAGTAGCTCAGTTGGGCGCTGGCCGCCGCCGCACCGGCACCGCCGTTGGTCGGCGTGGTGGCATTGGCCACCGTGGCCAGCGAGGTACCCGACGCCTCCGACAACACCTCGCCCCACGCGTCCAGGTCGGCCCGGTTCAGGTTGATGTTGGCCACCACACCGCTGTCCGGCAAGGGCGCTGACTCATCACCCGACAAGCCCACAGCAATGCTGCCGCGCAGCACGCGCGGGTCGGGCTCCGACACATCACGCACATAAACCAGGTTGGCCACCTGGCCCACGTCCAGGCTCAAGCGGTCGCGCAGGCGCACCTGGCCGTCAGGCCCCGGCAGCAGCGAGGCGTTGAGCAAGGCAATGTCCAGCTTGAGCGGCAGCACCGCGTCAGCGCTTTTGTTCAAAGGCGCCGGCAGGTTCAGCGCCAGCCCCTGCAGGCTGCTGTTGACCGCAATTTCAGGCTGGTCACTGCGAAAGCTCAGCACCGCTGTGTAAGGCGCGCTGCCACTGGCGCGCCGCGCCAGCCGCGCCACAAACCCCAGTTCCGAGGCTTGGCGCAGGCCCTCGGCGGTGGCCGTGCCGCTGGCCCGAATCACCACGCCCGGCGCCGGACGCTTGGCCCCCGGCACCGAGCCGCCCTCCAGCCGCGCCTCGCCCCCCAGCACACGCGCCTGCCCGCCCACGATGGCAAAGCCCTGCTCCGAGAAATTCACCACACCGCGGGCCCGACCCAGCTTCGGTGAATTGGGCGAAATCTGCAGGTCGTTGCCGACCAGCGTCACGCTGCCCTTCACTTTGGACTGGTCGATGGTGTCAATGGGCAGTGTGAGCTGCAGCTTGTAATCGGCTGAGCCAGCGGCCACGGCCTGGTTCAGCACCTGACCAATCATGGGCCCCACGGGCGAGCCGTTGACGATGCCCAACACATCGGTCAGGGGCCCGCGCGCCACCGCGTTGACCTGCACCGTGGTGTGGTTCAGGTCGGCAATACGGGCGTCGACCTGGCTGATTTGCAAACCACCGGCCGCCCCCATGCGCGCGCGCGCGCCACTGACCGCCAGCGTCAGCCGGTCAATCACCAGTTCGCCACTGAGCTGGGTCAGCGCGGGCCAGGGCAAGGTGCCGGGGTCTTGAATGCTGCGCGGCACGTAGGCCAGCGTGGCGTTTTGCACGTCAGCGGTGATGCGAAATTCCCCTTGTGACGGAGCTTCAAACGGGACGTCATACAGGTCGCCCTTGACCTTGAACTTGACGTTGCTGGCCGTGCCCGCCAGCAGGGCGTCGCGCAGGTACTCGCGCACGGGCGTGGCAATCCCGGTGGGCAGGTAGCGGTGCACGCGCGTGCCGTCGGCGCGGCTCAGGGTGGCCTGCAAATCCAGCTGCCCCGGAAAGCGCGAACGCGCGCTGGACTTGGCCGGGTCACTGGTTTCCCATTTGATTTGGGCCTCGCCTTCGGTGTCGTCGTTGGCCAGCTTCAGGTTGGGCAACTGCACCGCGATGTGCTCGCCTTTGATCTGCCAGCGCACTTCGGTCGACAGGGTGTTCACCGCAATCACCGGGTCGGCAAAAAAGGTGGGCAGCGCCACCGCGCCGTCTTTCAGCGTGACGCTGGCGCGTCCACCGGCCTGGTTGAAGTCGAATTCAAGGTTGGCGCCGCGCACCCCCGGCGCATCGCCCACCGGCGCCACCGCCAGCGCGCTGACCTCGCCTTTCACCTCGTACTCGGTCACGGCCTCGGGCGGGCCTTGCCAAGTGGCCTGCACGCGCTTCACCAGGCCCTGCGGCGCATGGGACTGCAGGCTGGCGCGGACCACGGGGTCCAGGGGCAAACGATCGGCAATTTGCGACAAGGCGGCCAGGTCCAGTTGGTCGGCCTTGAACTCGCCGCGCGCTGGCCGCTTGGCCTCAGGCCCGGCGTAGACCACGCTGACATTGCCGCCCGGCCAACGCAAGCCCTCGGCCGTGTCAAACGCCAGCCCTTGGGTCGAAAACTCAAAGCCATTGGGCTGCACCAACCCGCCCAGGCGCCCGCGCACCGACTGCAGCGCCAGCGGCTGCAAGTCTGGTCCCAGCGTGACACTGACCGCAGCCAGGGCCACATCCGCCGTGGCCGCCACCACCTGGCCCCGGTTCACCTCCACCCAGGCACGCAACGCCCCCTGGCCTTGTTGCACCTCCACCCCCACATCGGCATAGCGGCGCAACTCGGACACATCGACCCGGCTGAAACTGGCATAAAGCTGGCCCTGCCAGTCTTGCCACTGGTCGTTTTGGCGTGTCAGCAACGGCTGCACAAACTGCCCCATGAGGGTGAAGCGCTCGCCCCACTCGGCGGGGGGGGTGGCGTCCAGACGCAGGGCATGGCGGCGCCCCGGGTTGCGCACCAGCAAGTCCACCTGGCTCAGGGCCAGGGTGGGCAGGCCACGCAACTCGTCAGTCCAGCGCACGGTACCGCCCTGAATGGCGAACTCGCGTTGTGAAAAAAACCAGTCCCCCGCGCCGCTGTCGGTGTCGCCCGGGCCTGAAAAATCCAGCCCCGCCACCCAGATTTGCCCGCTGCGGTCGCGCCGAATGTCCAGCTCGGGCTGCTCCACCAGCAGCTGCTCAAAGCCCAGGCGCGCCACCGAACGGGGCGACAGCGCCGCCAGCACGCGCGGCAAACGCAGGGCCAGGCGGTTTTGCGCGTCAAACAGCTGCACCTCGGTCAATTCAAACGAAGGGATCAGGCCCGTGGATTGGGCGGTGATGCTGCCAATGCGCACTTGCACCCCCAGGACCGCTGAGGCCCGGGCCTCCAGCTGTGGGCGAAATTCGCCAATCCGCGGCACAATCCAGCCGTGCAACGCCCCCCAGGCCAAACCAAACACCAGCCAGGCTGCCGCCACCAAGCCCAGCGCCCAACGGGCCAGGCTGGCCCAGACTTTGAGCAGTGAGGAAGGGGTCGGCGCCAAGTCGATCATTGTGAGCAAGCAAACATGTCAGGAATTATGACCCGCCCCACCTTGTCCTCCCACTCGCGCTTTGGCCAACGCGTGCGCCGCCGCTACGAGGACCAACTGCACTTACTCCCCCCTGGCTTGCCCACCCCCGACACCCTGGCGCAAGCCTTTGACGCCTTGAAAGCGACCGGCCTGGACACCGGCAGTGCCCTGCGCACCACACGCCAACTGGTGCTGGAACGGCTGCTGTGCCTGGATTGCGAGCAGCAAGCCCCCCTGCAGCACATCACCCAGGCCATGACCGACCTGGCCGAGTTCGCGCTGATGAAAGCCTGCGCCGAGGTGCTGCAGACGCTGGACCAGAGCCACGGCATGCCGCGTACCCCGGCGGGCCAGCGCGCCCAGTTGTGGGTGCTGGGCATGGGCAAGCTCGGGGCGCGGGAACTCAATGTCTCCAGCGACATTGACCTGATTTACGTCTACGACGAAGACGGCGACACCGCCGGCGACGCCCAGGGCCGCGGCCGCGTGTCCAACCAGGAGTACTTTGCCAAGGCGGTGCGCGCCATTTACGCCCTGGTGGGCGACACCACCGAGCACGGTTTTGTGTTCCGGGTGGACCTGGCGTTGCGGCCCAACGGCAACTCGGGCCCACCCGCTGTGTCGCTGGACGCACTGGAGCAATACCTGCACGTGCAGGGCCGCGAATGGGAGCGCTTTGCCTGGCTCAAAAGCCGGGTGGTGGCCCCGTTTGATGCGGTGGCCAATGGCTCAACGCAGGCGCTGCGCAGCGTGGTGATTCCGTTTGTCTTCAGGCGCTACCTGGACTACAACGTGTTTGACGCCCTGCGCGTGCTGCACCAGCAAATTCGGGACCACGCCAGCAAGCGCAGTGCCGGGCGGCCCGAGCGCGCCAACGACGTCAAACTGTCACGCGGCGGCATTCGAGAGATCGAGTTCACCGTGCAGCTGCTGCAAGTGGTGCGCGGCGGGCAGTTTCCCGAGTTGCGCACCCGCCCCACCTTGAACGCACTGCAGCGGCTGGCCAAGGCCGGCCTGATGCCCGAGACCACCGCCCAGGCGCTGGCCGAGGCCTATGTTTTCTTGCGCCAGGTGGAGCACCGCATTCAGTACCTGGACGACCAGCAAACCCATGTGCTGCCCACCCAGGACGCCGACCTGGCCTGGATTGCCAGCACCCTGGGTTTCGAGGGCGCGCACCAGTTTTTGCACCAGCTCGACGCCCACCGCGAAGTGGTGGCGCAAGAGTTTGACAAGCTGCTGGGCGGCGCCGAAAAAGAGTGCAAGGGCTGCAACGGCAACAAGCCGGCCACCGCGCAGGGCTTGGACGAACTGCTCGAAACGCTGCCCGCCACCTTTCGCGACCGGGTCGCGGCCTGGCGCGAGCACCCGCGCGTGCTGGCCTTGCGCGAAGAATCGCGCGCGCGGCTGGTGCGGCTGGTGGCGCGCACCGGCCAATGGGTGAACGAGGGCCGCGTGACCGAAATTGCCGCCGTGCGCATTGCCGACTGGATTGAGCCGCTGCTGCGCCGCGAAAGCTACCTGGCCCTGCTGCTGGAGCGCCCCAATGTGCACGAGCGACTGCTGCGCCTGCTGGGCGCCGCGCGCTGGCCCGCGCGCTACCTGCTGCTGCACCCCGGCGTGATTGACGAGCTGGCCAGCCCCGACATGCTCAATGAACGCTTCAACGCGCCCGACTTTGAGCGCGAACTGAACTACCGGCGCACCTCATTGGCCGGCACTGGCGAGGACGACGACGAAGGCCTGCTCAACCTGCTGCGCCGCGCCCACCACGCCGAGGTGTTTCGCACCCTGGCGCGTGACCTGGAAGGCAAGCTCACCGTTGAGGAAGTGGCCGACGACCTGAGCTCGCAAGCCGAGTGCATGCTGCGCGTCACCACCCAGTGGTGCTGGGAGCGGCTGAAAAGCAAGCACCGCGAGACCCCGCAGTTCGCCATCATTGCCTACGGCAAGCTCGGCGGCAAAGAGCTGGGCTATGGCAGCGACCTGGACATTGTGTTTGTCTACCAGGACGACGACGAGCGCGCCCCCGAGGTCTACGCCAACCTGGTGCGCAAACTCATCAACTGGTTGACCGTGAAAACCGGCGAAGGCGACCTCTATGAGATCGACACCGCGTTGCGCCCCAACGGCAACTCCGGCCTGCTGGTGACCACCTTTGACGCCTACGCCAACTACCAGCAACAGCGCGGGTCGAATACCGCCTGGACCTGGGAGCACCAGGCCATGACGCGCGCGCGCTTTGTGCTGGGCGACGACGCCTTGCGCCAGCGTTTTGACGCCATTCGCAAGTCGGTGATCGCCGCGCCGCGCAACCCCGAGGCCCTGCAAGTTGAAATCAGCGCCATGCGCGAAAAAGTGCGCAGCGCCCACCCGGTCAAAGGCGCCAACTTTGACGTCAAGCACAGCCCCGGCGGCATGATTGATGTGGAATTTGTCATGCAGTACCTGATTTTGGCCAACGCCGCGCAGCACCCCGAACTCACCGACAACGCCGGCAACATTGCCCTGCTGGAGCGCGCTGAGGTGGCCGGCCTGCTGCCTGCGGGCGTGGGCCACGCCGCCGCCAGCGCCTACCGCGCCATGCGCCGGGTGCAGCACCAGGCCCGCCTGAACGAAGAACCCACCCAGGTCGGCCCGCTCGACATGCAAAACGAACGCGGCGCCGTGCTGCAGCTGTGGCACACCGTGTTTGACGCGCCCGCTTAAGCCCGCCCGGCCCCATCGACCCACCCTATTGACCTGAACCTGCCCAACGCCATGCCAACACCCAAGTTACTCGTCACCCTTCTCATCGCCGCAGTGGCTGCCCTGGGGCTGTCCGCCTGCGGCGAGGCCGCCAAAGACACCCACCCCGACCAACTGGTGACCAAGCGCAAAGCCCTCTTCAAACAGTTCACCAAAACCCTGGAGCCCATGGGCATGGTGGCGCGTGGCCGCAAAGACTACAACCCGCGCGAATTCAACATCAATGCCCTGGAGCTGCAAAAACTCACCAGCCAGCCCTGGGCCCTGTTCACCGCCGACAGCAACTACCCGCCTACACTGGCCAAACCCGCCGTGTGGGACAAGCCGGCGGAGTTTCAGGGGGCACAAGACAAGTTCCAGGTCACCGTCAAGGAACTGGTAGAAGCCTCGCAGGGCAGCGACCTGGAGCGCATCAAGGCGGC
>CAZLRQ010000014.1:16921-19534 GCA_964562035.1 uncultured Rhodoferax sp.
TCAAGGAACTGGTAGAAGCCTCGCAGGGCAGCGACCTGGAGCGCATCAAGGCGGCGGTGAACAGCGTGCAAAACAGCTGCAAAACCTGCCACGACCAGTTCCGCAACGAGAGTTAAAACCAGCACCTCACACCGCATTGACCCAGCGGCCGGTGGAATGCCCGCCACGCGCCAGCGCCGGCCTCCTTGGGAGTCGGCTTGAGGTCGGCGCCCTCTCACCCACCCCAACCCGACCATGACGCTCAACACGCGACACCCCTTGACCTCTCTGGCTCCCTTAGCCCTGGCACTGCTGCTCAGCGGCTGCGCCAGCCTGATGCCCCCCACGCAGGTGCAAGCCCCCGTGGCGCCCGCCTGGCAGGCGCCTTTGCCACACCAGGGCTCAGTGGCTGCTTTGACGGACTGGTGGCAGGCGCAGGGCGACCCGCTGCTGGTAGAGCTGATCACGGCGGCGCAAGCGGTCAACCCGTCGGTGGCGCAGTCGCTGGCGCGCATTGAGGCGGCCCGGGCCAACCAGGCGCTGGCCCGCTCGGCCCTGCTGCCCAACCTGGGCGCCCAGGCCAGCGCCAGCCGGGGGGTGAGCCAACCCAACATCGCCCTGGCCACCACCACCCAGGTGGGCCTGCAGGCCGCGTGGGAGCTGGACCTGGTGGGCGCCAACCGCGCCGTGAGCAACGCCGCGCTGGCCAACCTGGAAGGCACGCAAGCCCTGTGGCATGACGCACGCGTGTCGGTGGCCGCCGAGGTGGCCAACCTCTACTACAGCCTGGCCACCTGCACGCGGCTGCTGGCGCTGGCCCAGCGCGATACGGCGTCGCGCAGCGAAACCGCGCGGCTGACCGGCATCAATGCGCAAGCTGGTTTTCTGGCGCCCTCCATGGCCGCGCTGGCCCGCGCCAGCGCGGCTGACGGCCAAAGCCGCGTGACGCAGCAGCGCGCGCAGTGCGACATTGACACCAAAACGCTGGTGGCCCTGAGCGCGCTGCCTGAGCCGCTTTTAAGACAAAAACTGGCGCTAGCCCAGGTGGATAAAGCACAAGTAGCTCCTCTTTCAGTAGCAAGCGTCCCCGCGCAGGTCATCTCCCAGCGGCCCGATGTGTTTGCTGCCGAGCGCGACGTGGTGGTGACCAGCGCCCAGGTGGGCAGTGCGCAGGCGCAGCGCCTGCCGCGCCTGAGCCTGAACGGTTCGATTGGCGCCCTGCGGGTGAGCAGCGGCGCCGGGCCTGACCAAAATCTGTCCACATGGTCGTTTGGCCCGCTCGCGGTCAGCCTGCCCTTGTTTGACGGCGGGCAACGCGTGGCGGCGGTCAAGTCGGCCCAGGCCAGTTACGAGGCCAGCGTGGTGGTCTACCGCAGCAAAGTGCGCCAGGCCGTGCGCGAGGTGGAAGAAGCGCTGGTCACCCTGCACAGCACCGAGGCCCGCACCCTGGACGCCCAAGTGGCCACCCTGGGCTATGCCGAGTCTTTGGCCGCAACACAGTCGCGCTTCAGCCAGGGCCTGGCCAGTTTGGTGGAGCTGGAAGACGCCCGGCGCAACGCACTGGCCGCCGAGTCCGCCCAACTGGCGCTGGGGCTGGAACGCCAGCGCGCCTGGGTGGCGCTGTACCGGGCGCTGGGCGGCGGGTTTGAGCCCAACGCAGTCCCCAGCACCACGGCCCCCTGATTTTTTCTGACTGAACCCCACTTTTGATGCGACGCGAGACCGCCATGAACACCACGCCCCAGCCCCACACCACGCCGCCAGCAGGCCATACCTTCAGCCCGCTGGTTGCCCAATTTAAGGCACGCTTTCAAGCCCAACCCATTGCCCTGCGCATCATCGCCGCCAGTGTGCTGGCCCTGGCCACACTCGCCTCGCTGGGTCTGTTGGCCAACGGCAGCCAAGCCGCCGATGTGGCCCAGCCCGCGGCCAAAGCTGCCCTGACCGTGCGCGTGACCCAGCCCCACAGCCGCCAGCTCACCATCAAGCTGGCGGCCAACGGCAGCGTGGCCGCCTGGCAAGAAGCCAGCGTGGGCGCCGAGGCCAATGGCCTGCGCGTGGCGGAGTTGCACGCCAGCGTGGGCGACCGCGTCACCCGCGGCCAAGTGCTGGCCACCTTTGCCGCCGAGAGCGTGCAGGCCGATGTGGCCCTGGCCCGCGCCGCTGTGGCCGAGGCCCAGGCCAACGCGGCAGAGGCCGCCGCCAACGCCGACCGCGCCCGGGCGGTGCAGGGCAGCGGCGCCCTCAGCGCACAGCAGGTCAACCAGTATTTGACGCAAGAACAAACTGCCAAAGCCCGCGTGGCCTCAGCCCAGGCGCAACTGGACGCGCAGGCGCTGCGCCTGAAAAACACCCGCCTGACCGCGCCTGATGGCGGCATCATCTCGGCCCGCACCGCCACACTCGGCAGCGTGGTGGGCGCGGGCACCGAGATGTTCCGGCTGATTCGCCAGGGCCGCCTGGAGTGGCGCGGCGAGGTCACATCGGCTGAGCTCGGTCGCATCACCCCCGGCACGGCGGTGCTGGTCACCGCGCCGGGCGGCGCGCAGATGAAGGGCCGTGTGCGCACCCTGGCCCCCACGGTGGACGCCGCCACGCGCAATGGCCTGGTGTATGTGGATTTGCTCACCCCCG
>CAZLRQ010000015.1:0-18538 GCA_964562035.1 uncultured Rhodoferax sp.
GCGACTGAATTCAGAACCTTGATGACTTTGTCTGTGATGTCATGCTTGGGGTTGACGTATACCGCCTCCTGCAAAATGAGGTCGTACTTTTCAGCTTCAGCGACCTGCTTGACAACCTTGTTGGCACGCTCCAAGACCTGCTGCAATTCTTCGTTCTTGCGGGCATTCAGATCCTCCTGAAATTCGCGGCGCTTGCGCTGAAACTCCCTGTCCTGGTCAACCAATTGCTTTTGACGGGAAACACGCTGCCCTTCGGACAGCGTGGGCGCTTCACGCTCAAACTTGTCGGCCAGCGTTTTCAGGGACGCCCCCAGGTCGACCAGTTCTTTCTCGCGCTTGGAAAACTCTTGCTCCAGCTTGGTCTGCGCAGCCTTGGCTGTTGTGGCTTCCTTGAAAATTCGGTCGGTGCTGACAAAGCCGATGCGGAACTCTTGCGCCTGCACGGACGCAGACAACATCAGACATCCCATCAGGATGCTGGTCGTCGTAACGCGTAAGAAATTGTTCATTAAAAACTGGTTCCAATCTGAAATTGCACGGTTTGTATTTTATCGCCATCGAATTTTTTGATCGGTTTGGCAAATGCCAAACGCAGAGGACCCACTGGCGATATCCAACTCACACCCACACCCACCGACGAGCGCAGGCTATTGGCGTTGTCATTGCTGGCATCAGGGCCGGAGATGCTCCCCACGTCCCAAAAACCATACATGCGCAAGGTTCGGTCATTACCTGCGCCCGGAAACGGCGTCAATATTTCAGCATTCAGGTTGATCTTCCTGGAGCCACCCACCACCGTATCGCTGCTGTCGCGTGGACCCAGACTGCCCTGTTCAAATCCGCGAACCGAACCCAGACCGCCGCCATAGAAATTTTTAAACACAGGGTATGGCCGCGCGCCTATGGAAGTGCCCCAACCGAATTCACCATTGAATGCGACGGTGAATTTTTTATTCAATGGAATGAATTCCTGGTACTGGTACGTCGCCCGAAGGTAGCGGGCATCGCCGGCTGGAGACCATTCCGCATTCGCACGCTGGTAGCGACCTGAGTTGGGTGCCAGAGCGCTGTCGCGCCGGTCACGCGACCAGCCAATCGTCAGCGGAACCGCCAGACTGGTTTTGCCAAAGTCTTGGATATATTGCTTGTAAGAGTCTGGCAGCAGCGTGCCTTCCTCGATGGTGGTTTGCTCCAAACCGGCGCCAAAATAAACAGTATCGGACTCGGTGAACGGCACACCAAAACGCAAGCTGCCACCCGAGGTAATCAACTTATAGTAGTCTTGATCTTCGTAAGGACTGCTGGTGCGGTGATAAACGTCGATGGTGCGCGATACGCCATCCGGAGTGAAGTAAGGATCCGTTGTGTTGAACACAATGACCCGATTGATCTTGCTGGTGTTCACTTGCACGCCAAGTGAGTTGCCTGACCCAAACGCGTTTTCCTGCCTCAGTCCAAACGACAGGCCCAGTCCATCGCCGCTGGAGAAGCCAGCGCCCAGACTCAAACTGCCAGTCGGCTTTTCGGCCACACTGACGGTCAAATCCACCTGGTCTGGTGACCCGGGCACTTCCTGGGTTTCAATACCCACCTCACTGAAATAACCCAACCGGTCCACCCGGTCCCTGGACAAGCGAATTTTGTCTCCGTCGTACCAAGAGGCCTCAAACTGACGAAACTCCCGACGCACCACTACGTCACGCGTGCGGTTGTTGCCTGCGACATTGATCTTGCGAACATACGCGCGCCGAGACGGGTCAGCCTGCAGCACCAACGCCACCCGATTGTTCGCACGGTCAATTTCAGGACGAGCCTCCACACGGGCAAAAGCAAAACCAAAATTACCGAAGTAATCAGAAAAAGCCTTGGTTGTTTTGGCAACTTCATCGGCGTTGTAGGCTTCACCCGGTCGGATGGTTATCAGTGACTTGAACTCATTGTCCTTGTCCAGAAAGTTGCCCTCCAACTTGACGCCACTCACGATAAACCGCTCACCTTCGGTAATGTTGATCGTGATGGCAATGTCCGTCTTGTTGGGCAAGATAGCCACTTGGGTGGATTCGACTTTGAACTCAAGATAGCCACGCGTCAGGTAGTAGGAGCGCAAGGTTTCAATATCTGCATTGAGCTTGGCACGGGAGTACCGGTCAGACTTGGTGTACCAGCTCAGCCAGCCACCAGTGTCCAGATCAAACAAACCGCGCAAAGTAGATTCACTGAAGGCTTTGCTGCCCACCACACGGATTTCGCTGATTTTGGCAGGCTCACCCTCCACCACCGTGAATGTCAAATTGACACGGTTGCGTTCGATTGGTGTGACAGTGGTTACCACCTCGGCAGCGTAGAGGCTGCGATTGATGTATTGCCGCTTCAGCTCCTGCTCCGCACGATCGAGTTGCGCCTTGTCATAAGGTCGGCCATCGGCCAAGCCAACATCACGCAACGCCTTCTTCAATACTTCCTTGTCAAACTCTTTGGTCCCGACAAACTCGACTTCTGAAACCGTGGGTCGCTCTTCAACCACGACCACCAGGACATCGCCCAGAACCTCGATACGAACATCCTTGAACACGCCCAATCCAAACAAGGCGCGAATGGCTGCGGAGCCTTTTTCGTCATCGTAAACGTCACCCACGCGAACAGGCAGAGAGATAAAGACGGTGCCGGGCTCCACCCGCTGTAAACCCTCAACACGGATGTCGCGCACCGTGAAGGGGTTCACAGCCCAAGCAGCGCTGGACACCAGCGCCATGGAGGCCACGATGGACAAGGGGCGCCATTGAAATCGATTGAATTGCATGTTTGAGTGTTGAGATGTCAAGCTGGCCCCAGCGGGGCACGGTGACGGTTAGCCAAATAAGCGGGTGATGTCGTTGAAGAGGGCAATTGACATCATGAAAAGCAATATACCGATGCCGCCACGCTGTAAACGTTCCATCCAGACCTCGGACACGGGCTGACCAGAAACACCCTCCCAAAGATAATACATCAGGTGACCGCCATCAAGAACCGGTAGGGGCAGCAGGTTGAGAACCCCTAAGCTGACACTGATCAGCGCCAGAAAAATGAGGTACTGCGTCAAACCCATACCGGCTGACTTGCCGGCATAGTCCGCAATGGTCAAGGGCCCACTCAAATTTTTCAGGGACGCTTCGCCAATCAGCATTTTCCCCATCATCTTCAACGTCAACACCGAAACTTCCCAGGTGCGGGTCATGCCCCGCCAGAGACTGTCCAGTACGCCGTATTCCACGGTCACCATCTCGGGCGAATCACCGACATAGGCGCCAATTTTTCCAACCATATGCTCGCCGTCGAGACGCAGATCGGGCGTCACCAGCAACTCCTGCACGGTGCCAGCGCGTTCGATTTTCCAAACCGCCGGTGCGGCCTGTTCATTAACCACAGAGGCACGAATCAGGCGACGAAGTTGCTGCCCATCCACCACCGAGATAGCACCCAACTGCAAAACAAGATCACCGGCCTTCAAGCCAGCCCTATCTGCGGCATCGCCTACCACCAACTCGCCAATCACCGGTCGGGTGTAGGGCCCGGTGATCCCAATTTTTTGCAGCAACTGGGCATCGGCCTCTTTCGCGTCCATGGCGCTAAGCGAAAGGAGAACGCTATTGACACCCCCCCCTGCCGGCTTCACAAATTCAAGGCGAACATCATGACCTTCCAGGGCGCCTTGCGCCAGAAACCAGCGCAAATCCTCCAGAGATTCAACCGGCTCAAGCTCGTCGCCCTCAAACCCAGCGCGAGTCACCCGCTCGCCGCCCATCAAGCCAGCCTGCGCGGCGGGTGTGGCAGCCTCCGGGCTGGCCAAAATCGCAGCAGGATAGTCCACGCCACTCCAGTTGACGAGGGCATACAGCACCACCGCCAGCAAAAGATTGGCCAGCGGACCCGCTGCCACGATGGCGGCCCGAGCGCGCAGCGGCTGTGTATTAAAGGCCAAATGACGCTCTTCAGGTAACACGGGGGCTTCGCGCTCGTCCAGCATCTTCACGTACCCCCCCAGGGGCAGTGCACAAATGACAAATTCTGTGGCCGAACCCTTGGGCTGCCACACGACCAATTTCTTTCCAAAACCAATCGAAAACCGAAGCACCTTCACACCGCAGGCGACCGCCACACGGTAGTGCCCGTACTCGTGGACCGCGATCAATAGCGCCAGCGCGAGAACAAAAGCAAGAATGGTCAACATGGTCAAGACAATATCGAAGAATCAATCGATCCGACGCTGGACCGCGCGGTCAGCAGCGGCGCGTGCCACTGCGTCAAGCGCAAGTAAATCATCAAGAGACTCTGGGGCCGTTGTGACGACGGCATCCAATGTCTCAAGATTGACCCCATGAATTTCATCGAAGCGAATTTTTCGATCCAGAAACGCCGCCACCGCAATCTCGTTGGCCGCATTTAAAACAGCGGTTGAGCCCGGCGGCGCTTTCAACACCGACCACGCCAGCTTGAGGCCGGGAAAACGCTGTTCATGACCATTGGAATCCAAGGCCTCAAACGTCATGTCTGCCATGGCCCGAAAATCGAGTGCCGAAGCGCCAGACACCATGCGGTCAGGCCATGACAGGCCATAGGCAATGGGTACCTTCATATCGGGCGTCCCCAATTGCGCTACTACAGAGTTGTCGGTGTACTGCACCATGGAGTGGATAACGCTCTGGGGATGAATCACCACTTCGATTTGATCCGGGTCCACATCAAACAGAAAACGCGCTTCAATGACTTCCAGCGCCTTGTTCATCATGGTGGCGGAGTCCACCGAGATTTTGCGGCCCATGACCCAATTCGGATGCGCGCAGGCTTGCTCGGGGGTTACATCACACAGCGTGGCAGGGTCTCGATGGCGGAAAGGACCGCCAGACGCAGTCAAAATAATTTTGTCAATTTGATTTTTCCAAGTCGTCGCATCGTCGGGCAAGGACTGAAAAACCGCAGAGTGCTCGCTGTCAATAGGCAAAAGCTTTGCGCCTCCGCTGACTACAGCTTGCATAAAGTAATCGCCCCCAACCACCAACGCTTCCTTGTTGGCCAGCAACAAACGCTTGCCGGTGCGGGCAGCCCCCAAACAAGATGCCAAGCCTGCCGCGCCCACAATCGCGGCCATCACGGTATCGACCAGCTCGTGCGAGGCCACCATAGTGATGGCGGACGAGCCCCAAAGAACGCGTGTCGACAAGCCCAATTGACGGCATTTATCTTGCAGCAGAACGCCATGTGGCTCACTGGCCATTACTGCAAATTCAGGCTTGAATTGCACGCATTGCTGGAGCAGCAAATCAACTTGTGTGGACGCACTCAGCGCAAACACACTGAACCGCTGAGGGTGCCGAGCAATAACATCGAGTGTGCTGACGCCAATGGAACCGGTCGACCCCAAAATTGCAATTCTTTGCTTCACAAAACCAGGCACATCATTCATTGGGTAACTCAAATGGAATACAGCATCATGGCCAAAGGCAAAGTCGGCAATAAAGCGTCGATCCGGTCTAAAACACCACCGTGGCCGGGCAACAAACCGCTGCTGTCTTTGACGCCTGCGCTCCGCTTGACCAAAGACTCAAACAAGTCGCCCACCACGCTCATGGCGGCCATGAAAATCACGGCAATCAAAAGCAGCCCAAGACCAGCTTGACCGATCTGGCTAAAAAAACTAGGCACCGGCAACGACCAAGTCACGTCGATCCGGCGCCAAAGCAGCGCCAGAACGATGACGCCCAGCATGCCACCCCAAACGCCTTCCCAACTTTTACCCGGGCTGATGTCGGGTGCCAACTTCTGCCGACACACGCGACCACCAAAAGCCCGCCCCGCAAAGTACGCACCAATGTCGGCAACCCAAACCAAGGCCAATATCGACAGTAAAAAATTGATACCGATGACCCTGGCTTGCGCCACAGCCAACCACGCCAACAGCAGTGCAACAAATCCTGCTAGCCATCGAACACCTCGCGGTAAGACCGACCATGCCACGACACCACCGCGCAAAGACCAGGCCCCCAAAAGCACCCAGGCGCTGCCGGCGAACAACCACAATAGAGGTAACTGGCGGTCCAGTAAACCAGTCCACCAAGCCAGCGCAGAAGCGGCAACACACAATGCGGCGGTCATCAAGGAAGCCGTTTGACCGTAGCCATTAAGACGACCCCATTCCCAGGCAGCAGCGGCGATCAATGCCATTGCGATCAAGCAAAACGGCGCAGGATTGCTGTAAAACAAGGCAGGTAGCAAGATCAGCAAAAGGACAACTGCCGTGATCACCCGTTGCTTAAGCATCTGAGCCCTTCAAGAAGACGCCGTGGAAACTGAAGCATCGGTGAGCTGCGCCGAAGTCTTCCCGAACCGCCGCTCACGGTGCTTGAACGCACCAATGGCACGGTCAAGCTCTAACTCATCAAACTCTGGCCACAGCTTCTCACTGAAATAGAACTCGGCATAAGCCGACTGCCACAACAAAAAGTTGCTGATGCGCTGTTCACCGCCGGTGCGAATCACAAGATCAGGATCAGGCACGTGCGCGAGTGCCATGACGCTACTCAGCGCCTGTTCAGTCACTGCCAAGCCGCTGGCTGCAAGCTTGGCCGAGGCCTGCACAATATCCCAACGACCACCGTAGTTGAAACAGACATTGAGTATGAGACGCGAGTTCAGGGCCGTCGTTGACTCAGCCTCGTGGATACCAGTCAAAACTTTAGCTGACAACCCCGCACGGTCGCCAACGAAATAAAGGCGCACCCCATCGGCCTTCAGTTGAGGAACTTCCCTGGAGAGCGCCATGGCGAAAAGCTCCATCAAGCCCGACACCTCGTCTGCGGGTCGGCTCCAGTTCTCTGAAGAAAATGCAAACACGGTCAGCACCCTGACGCCGCGTTCAGCACAGGCTTTGACGCAGCGCCGAAGCGCACCTACGCCCTGTTGATGGCCCGCAACACGCGGCAAAAACCGCTTGCTTGCCCAGCGGCCGTTGCCATCCATGACAACAGCAACGTGATAGGGCGATTGACTCATGAGCGCATCATTAACGGTAATCTTTCATAAAATCCAATCCGGTCACAAAACTTGCCGAAGTCGCGCTGATGAGTTGAAATGTAACGACTCAAAACAAGTCATCAAACCGCCATGATGTCCTGCTCTTTGGCCACGACCAAGCGGTCAATATCAGCAATGTGACGGTCTGTCGTCTTCTGGATTTCAGCCTCAGACCGTTTTTGGTCATCTTCAGAAGCAAGCTTCTCTTTCACAGCCTTCTTCACGGCTTCGTTAGCGTCGCGACGCAAGTTGCGCACCGCTACCTTGGCGCCCTCGCCCTCATTTCGAACCAGCTTGGTCAGCTCCTTGCGGCGCTCTTCCGACATGGCGGGCATGGGCACACGAATCAGATCGCCCATAGAGGATGGGTTCAGTCCGAGGTCGCTATCGCGAATCGCTTTTTCAATTTTGGCGCCCATGCCTTTTTCCCAAGGCTGAACGCTGATGGTGCGGGAGTCAATCAAAGAGACATTGGCCACTTGACTGATTGGCACCTGAGAACCGTAGTAATCTACCTGAACGGAGTCCAGTAATGCTGGGTTGGCACGTCCCGTGCGGATTTTCGTCAGGTTGTTTTTGAAGGCCGCAATGGATTGGTCCATTTTGACTTCAACGGTGTTTTTAATGTCTGCAATTGGCATACTGCTCTCCTCAATCGACTATCCGGAAGACCCAACTTATGGCTTTAATTTTTACATGATCTCAGGCGTGAACCAAGGTCCCTTCGTCCTCACCCATAACGACCCGCTTAAGGGCGCCATGCTTGAAAATCGAGAACACTTTTACGGGCAATTTTTGATCACGACACAGCGCGAATGCTGTTGCATCCATGATGCCCAGATTCTGGGAAATAGCGTCGTCAAATGAAATTGTGCTGTAGCGCGTCGCACTGGCATCCTTTTTAGGATCTGCTGTGTAGACGCCATCCACCTTGGTCGCCTTGAGCACAATCTGAGCCCCAATTTCAGCACCACGCAGAGCGGCAGCCGTGTCGGTCGTGAAAAATGGATTCCCAGTGCCGGCTGCAAAAATGACGACCTTACCCTCTTCCAAATACTGGAGTGCTTTGGGGCGAACGTAAGGTTCAACAACCTGCTCAATTGCAATAGCGGACATGACACGGGCAATCAAACCAGCCTTGTTCATGGTGTCGCCTAACGCAAGCGCATTCATGACTGTGGCCAACATGCCCATGTAATCCGCCGTAGCGCGATCCATCCCCACCGAGCCGCCCGCCACTCCGCGGAATATATTGCCACCGCCAATCACCACGGCAACCTCAACGCCCAAGCGCGTCACATCAGCAATCTCGTCCACCATGCGAACAATGGTGTCGCGATTGATGCCAAATTGATCATCCCCCATCAGGGCCTCACCTGACAGCTTGAGCAAAATGCGCTTGTAGGCTGGTGTGACGCCGGTCATAGTGGATTCCTTGAATTGCAGTGAATGGGGCTTAGGGCTGTCAAATCCAGTGCGCGCAAAGCGCACCAAATTTGAAATAGTAGCAGGTGAATATTTTGAGATTTCGGCAAAATCAAGCGGACTGCTTGGCAGCCGCAACCTGCGCAGCCACTTCAGCAGCGAAGTCATCCACCTTCTTCTCAATCCCTTCGCCAACCACGTACAGAGTGAAGCCCTTGACGGTTGTAGATGCGGCTTTGAGCATCTGCTCAACAGTCAGCTTGTCGTTCTTAACGAAAGACTGGTTGAACAGTGATACTTCTTTGAGGTATTTCTGCACGCCGCCTTCAATACGCTTGGCCACGATTTCCGCGGACTGAACGGGCTTGCCAGCGGCAACCGCCACAGCAGCATCTTCGGCCGCCTTGGCAGCCGCCACCGAGCGCTCTTTGGCAACCAGGTCGGCCGGCACATCGGCACTCGACAACGCAACGGGCTTCATGGCAGCCACATGCATGGCTACGTCTTTGGCCGCCGTCTCGTCACCTTGGTATTCAACGACGACACCGATGCGCGTGCCGTGCAAGTAAGCAGCGAGTTGGCTACCTTCACCGAAATACTTGAACCGGCGGAAACTCATGTTCTCCCCGATCTTGCCAATCAAGCCCTTGCGGACATCTTCCAGTGTCGGACCGAAGCCGTCTTGGGCATAGGGCAAAGCGCTGAGGGCAGCGACATCGGCGGGATTGTTTTTGGCGATCAGCTCAGCAGCTGCGTTGGCAAGCGCCAAAAAGCTGTCATTTTTGGTCACGAAGTCGGTTTCGCAATTGACTTCGAGCAACGCACCCACGCCACCACCGATGTAGCTGGTCACCACGCCTTCAGCGGTGATACGGCCAGCCGCTTTGCCAGCTTTGCTTCCAAGCTTGACACGCAACAACTCTTCCGCCTTGGCCATATCGCCTTCAGCTTCGGTCAAAGCACGCTTGCACTCCATCATGGGCGCGTCAGTCTTGGCACGCAGTTCAGCGACCATGCTTGCGGTAATTGCAGCCATTTTTATTCTCCGTCTAAATTCAATTGATTAAAAATTTACTTAAAAAAAGGGGCCTCAAAGCCCCCTTTTTTGGGGTCGAAGACGACTTAGGCAGCAGCCTCGTTCACTTCGACAAATTCATCAGCGCTCTCGGCCGCCACGGCCTTGACCACATCGTCCATTGCGTTGGCACGGCCTTCAATGATGGCGTCAGCGATACCACGGGCGTACAAAATAACAGCCTTGGACGAGTCGTCATTGCCTGGAATGACGTAATCAATACCTTCAGGCGAGTGATTGGTATCCACGACGGCGATCAAGGGGATTCCCAATTTCTTGGCTTCAGCGATCGCAATTTTGTGAAAACCGACGTCGATCACGAAGATAGCATCAGGCAGTACGGTCATGTCCTGGATACCACCGATATCGCGCTCAAGCTTGGCCAACTCACGGGCGAACATCAGTTGTTCTTTTTTATTCATGCTGTCCAGACCAGCTTCTTGCTGGATCTTCATATCCTTCAAGCGCTTGATCGACGTCTTGACAGTTTTGAAGTTGGTGAGCATGCCGCCGAGCCAACGCTGGTCTACAAATGGCACACCAGCACGCTGAGCTTCCAAAGCCACTGTTTCACGAGCTTGGCGCTTGGTGCCCACCATCAGGACCGTGCCGCGCTTGGCAGAAATCTGCTTTACGAACTTTGCAGCCTCCTGGAACATCGGCAGCGATTTTTCCAGGTTGATGATGTGAATCTTGTTGCGGTGACCGAAGATGAAGGGAGCCATCTTGGGGTTCCAGAAGCGGGTCTGGTGGCCAAAGTGGACACCGGCTTCGAGCATTTCGCGCATAGTTACTGACATATTTAACTCCAAAGGTTAGGTCTTGAATCCAGTTCTTTTTTGCGTCCTTCAACCGCCTTATTTAGTTAGCGTTCGAAAAACACAACACCTTGATGAAACTGGTTCGCTGATTTGTCCTGCTTCAGGCAATCGAGCCGTCGGCAAAACCCAACGATTGTAGCATTCGAACTTTGTCATTGACCGCTGGCCTTACACCCTGCCGGAGGCTAAACCAGTGCCAACGCTGTTTCCTCGATTGACTTGTGTTGATACGATGCGGTGTTGACAGACAATTCAAAATATGAGCCCCGAACTGTCCCAAAAATTGATGGCTGCCGTGGATGGCATGCCAGCCTTTCCCAAAAGTGTGCAAAGCATTTTGGAACTCACCCGCGACGTAAACTGCGCCGCCAAAGACTTGGTTCAGGTGATTGACAAAGACCCGGTGGTGACCGTCAAGATATTGAAAGTTGTTAATTCGGCGTATTACAGCTTGCCAAAGCAGATCACCTCCATCAGCCATGCCGTGGTGTACCTCGGGTTTAACACCATAAAAAATGTGGCGCTGAGTATTGCGGCCATCGGCATGCTACCCAAAGACAATACGACCGGATTTGATGGCCAGCAGTACTTGGTTCACTCTTTGGCGACAGCCAGCATTGCGAAGCTGCTGGCAGCACGCGTACCCAACGCAGACCCGATGGACTGCTTTATTGCCGGCTTACTGCATGATTTCGGTAAGGTGGTATTTGCCCAATTCATGCCCAAGGAATACCGTAAAGCGATTGATATCAGCCATCAAAACGGCTCATCGCTGCACTTGGCTTTGCGCCAGGTCATCGGCGTTGACCATGCAGTGGTGGGTGCCATGCTGGCCAAAAAGTGGCGCTTTGCACCCAATTTGATCGAAACGATTTGCTACCAGTGCAGTGACAACCTGAGAGACACGGACATGATTGCCTGTGTATTTGCAGGTAATCAAATCAGTAAGAAGCTGGAATTTGGATCGGGTGGCAACCCTAAGATTGAAGAACTGCCACCAATATTCATAAAGCGGTTGGGTGGCACCTTGGACGAGGTCATCGTATCGCTGGGGGATTTGGCGCCATTGGTTCAGGAAGCCAAGGTTTTTTCAAAAGTTTGAGGGCAATGCATGAAAGTCAGATTTTGGGGTGTCAGGGGATCGATCGCTTCACCCGGCCCCAGCACCGTTCGTTATGGCGGCAACACCACTTGCATTGAAATTCGAACAGATGACAACGAATTAATCATTATTGATGCAGGTACGGGAATTTTCCCCTTGTCTCAGACCTTGCTGGCTGAATTGCCCGTTACCGCGAACGTGCTGATTACCCACTCCCATTGGGATCATATTCAAGGCCTGCCCTTTTTCATTCCTAACTTTATTCCTGGCAACTTGTTGCGCCTGCATGGGGCGTTTGATCCGGTGTCCGGCAAGGGGGTGGAGCAGGTCATGTCGGTACAACTTCAATACAGCTACTTTCCCGTGCGCGAAGCCGAGATGAAAGCGCGTATCGAATACGTCACGCTCGCTCCTGAGCAGAGTATCCAAATTGGCGCCGCCAAGGTCACGCCCTACCTTATGAACCACCCGGTGATCGATTTTGGGTATCGAATTGAGGCCAATGGAAAATCAGTTTTTTTTACAGGCGACCATGAGCCGCCCACGAATATCTATGAAGCCGGCGAGGACGGCCATGACGAGTACCAAAGCTTTGTGAATGACAAGGCGGCTGACATTCGGCGTGCCATGGAAGGCGTGGACGTTTTGATTGCAGACTGCTCTTACACAGAAAAGGAATACCCTGCAAAAAAGGGCTGGGGTCACGGGACCTTTCAAACCAGCATCCAATACGCCAAAGATGCTGGCGCCAAGGTATTGTTTTGCACGCACCATGAACCTACCCGCAGCGATGATGCACTGGACGAGGTATTCCGACAGGTGCTCATCGACAACCCGCGACAAGCTGGCGACCCTGAATACCGACTGGCCCGTGAAGGTGAGACTTTTGAGTTTTAGAACGTATGCAAAAACTCGATTCTCGCTACCTTCAAGCGCTGTATGGCGTTGAAGCGACGCGTCAAATCGAGCAGACCACCCAAGCCCAGTTACCACCCAACACCTTGATGCAGCGTGCGGGGTTGGCAGTTGCGAAACTCGCGCTGGCTCTGGCGCCACACAGCCATCGTATTTGGGTAGCCTGCGGCCCAGGAAATAACGGAGGAGATGGACTGGAAGCGGCTCTAAAACTGCAACACTGGGGCAAGCAGCCCATCGTGACCTGGTTGGGCAACGCAGAGCTTGCGCCCCAGGACGCTGGGACCGCTTACCACCGCGCTCTTGATGCAGGTGTCACCTTTTCAGAAACGCCACCCGATGGCGCTGATTTCTGCATCGATGCCCTGTTAGGTTTGGGTATGCATGTACGCGCGCCAGACGGTCGAATGGCTGAATGGATTAAACGACTGAATGCAGGCAACGCACCCATTTTGGCTGTCGATCTCCCCTCGGGGCTTCATGCAGACACTGGCGTGACAGCGGCCCTCAGCATCAAGGCTCAACACACCTTAAGCCTGCTCACACTCAAACCCGGCTTGTTCACAGCGGATGGCCGTGATGCAGCAGGCACGGTGTGGCTGGAAGACTTGGGAATAAGTGATGTGTCGGCCAAGCCAAGGACTACCTCGCACCCCGTAACAGCTTGGCTATCAGCCGCACCATGTCCAGTCAAGCGACCACACGCGTCGCACAAAGGTAGTTATGGTGATGTGGCAGTGGTCGGCGGCGCGCGTGGTATGACGGGCGCTGCGCTGCTGGCAGCTTCGTCCGCCCTGTACTCTGGCGCAGGACGGGTTTTTGTCAGCTTGCTGGATGAAGATGGCCTGACTTTTGACTACTGCCAACCCGAGTTGATGTTCAGAACGCTGGATTCGCTTGACCTGACTCACCTGACAGTGGTGTGCGGTTGTGGCGGCGGCGAGGCTGTCCAGCGCCCTCTGGCCAGAATACTGACCGAATCAACCTCGACCGTCCTGGATGCCGATGCACTGAATGCCATCGCCAGCCACCCGCCACTTCAAGTCCTGCTAAGCGCTCGTGCAGGACGAATGGCGCGCACAGTCTTGACACCACACCCACTGGAAGCTGCCCGTTTGCTGAACAGCACGGCTATCGAAGTGCAGAGCAACCGACTGGCCGCAGCACAAGAATTGGCACAGCGCTTTGCCTGCGTCGTAGTGCTCAAGGGCTCCGGCACAGTAATTACCGCACCCAACGCGATCCCTTTCATCAACCCCACAGGCAATGCAGCGTTGGCGACCGGGGGAACCGGTGATGTGCTGGCTGGCATGGTTGGGGCCGGGCTAGCATCCGGCCGAAGCGCGTTGCAAACGGCCTGCGAGGCCGTCTACCGTCATGGATTGCAAGCAGATGAGTGGCCAAAAACCCATGTGTTGACAGCAGGTGCCCTGAGTAAAACGTATCAAAAATAATAGCTACTCAGGCAAGCTGCATAAGGGCCAGAGGCCAATTCGATACATATTTTTCTTACCCCCGCCCAGCAAATGGCATTTTTGTCGCCATGACCGTGTGAAACATGACATTAGCCTCCAGCGGCAAATTGGCCATGTACAGCACGGATTGCCCAACAATATTGACATCCATCAGCGGTTCAATTGCCACTTCGCCATTGGCTTGCAAAATGCCGGTTGCCATGCGTTGGGCCATCTCGGTGCCAGCGTTCCCCACATCAATCTGACCCACAGCAATGTCGTATTTGCGCCCATCAAGGGAAGCCGCCTTGGTCAAACCAGTCACCGCATGCTTTGTAGCAGAGTAAGCAATTGAATTCGGCCGTGGAGTGGTGGCAGCTATCGAACCGTTATTGATAATTCGCCCCCCCTGGGGGTTTTGTGACTTCATCACCCGGAACGCTTGCTGTATACACAGAAACATCCCGGTGAGGTTGATGTCCACCACGTTTTTCCACTGAGCCAAGCTCATGTCTTCCAACAAAATGCCCGGCGCACCAACCCCCGCGTTGTTAAACAGGACATCGACACGACCAAAAGCTTGCAATGCGGCGTCAAACAGCGCCTTGACGGACTCGGGGTCGGACACGTCTGTTGAAACCGCCCGAGCTCGATGTTCAGCGCCACTCAATGCAATTACCTCTGTTAAAGGCTCAAGGCGACGACCGGCCAGCACCACGTTGTAGCCATCCTTGAGTAGCGCCAGCGCAGCAGCTTTTCCAATACCGGAGCCTGCGCCAGTAACGATGGCGACTTTTGAAGTTGTTGTCATAGGTTTACTTTTCGGAAAAAATTAATTCAAACCCTCAAGTCCGTCGCCGGGGTTTGCGCGCCTTGTCCTTATTTTTGGCAGCGGGTTTGGTGACCTCGCTGGCCGACTTCGGCGCTCGTGCCAAGGGCTCGGACAGCTTTCGACGGCGCCTCGGGTTGGCACTCGCTTCCCGATCCGTATTTCCACGCTCACCAACATCGCGGGGCATCTCCTTGTCGCGAGGTGTTCGGGGAACAAGCCCATCCGCCTCCTGGACCAGACGGAAATCGATTCGCCGGCCGTCCAGGTCCACGCGGCTAACCTGCACCCTGACGCGAGAGCCAATAGCGTAGCGCATGCCGCTGCGTTCGCCACGCAACTCTTGGCGCGCTTCGTCAAAGCGGTAGTACTCACCACCCAGCTCAGTGATGTGAACCAAGCCCTCCACATACATGGCATCCAGCGTGACAAAGAGCCCAAAGCTGGTCACGGAACTCACCACACCGCCGTACTCTTCGCCCAAATGATCGCGCATGTACTTGCACTTGAGCCATGCCTCGACATCGCGGCTAGCTTCATCGGCGCGGCGCTCGTTGGCGCTACAGTGCATGCCCGCTGCTTGCCAGGCTTGCACCTCAGGGCTGAGCTTCTTGGGCTTTTGTCCGGGCTCTGCGACACGAGCAGCCAGCCCTTTTTCAAGGCGCTTGGACAGTTTGGCATGGGCCTCGCCGGGAATGGGCAAAACTGGCAACTGGTACTTGGTCTTGGCCAGAATCGCCTTGATGACGCGGTGCACCAACAGGTCAGGGTAACGCCGAATAGGACTGGTGAAATGGGTGTAAGCGTCAAACGCGAGCCCGAAGTGCCCTTCATTCACGGGCGTGTAAATCGCTTGTTGCATGGAACGCAACAGCATGGAGTGAATCTGAAGCGCATCGGGCCGATCTTTGGTGGCTGTCGCAATGGCCTGAAACTCGCCAGGTGCGGGATCATCACTGATCGTCAGTCCAACGCCACTGACTTTCAAGTAATTGCGCAGAATTTCTTTCTTTTCCGGCGTCGGACCTTCATGTACCCGAAACAGCCCGGCGTGCTTACTGTGGGCAATAAAGTCGGCACTGCACACATTCGCAGCCAACATGGCTTCTTCGATCAACTTGTGCGCATCGTTACGGGTTCGCGGCACAATTTTCTCAATGCGCCCCGCCTCGTCGCACACGATTTGAGTCTCAACGGTCTCAAAGTCAACCGCACCCCGGCGTACCCGTGACTTCAGCAAGGCCTGGTAGACGTCATGCAAATTAATCAAATCAGGCACGCGCGCTTTGCGCTTGAGCGCTTCCGGGCCACGCGTATTGGCCAAAATGGCAGCCACTTCGTTGTAAGTGAATCGGGCATGGCTCCACATCACCGCCGGGTAAAACTGATAAGCCGACACCTCGCCATCTTCAGTCACCATCATGTCGCACACCATGCACAGGCGTTCAACCTCAGGATTCAATGAGCACAACCCGTTAGAGAGCTTCTCGGGCAGCATGGGAATGACACGGCGGGGGAAATACACACTGGTGGCGCGTTCATAGGCGTCAATATCAATGGCAGAGCCGTTTTCGACATAGTGGCTGACATCCGCAATGGCCACCAACAATCGCCATCCCTTGGTCGCTGATTTACCTTTGCCAATTTTTACTGGCTCGCAATAAACAGCATCATCAAAATCGCGGGCATCTTCACCATCAATCGTCACCAGCGCTATATCGGTTAAATCAACCCGACGCTTCTTGTCCAAGGGACGAACCTTGTCGGGTAAGGTGCGGGCCAACGCAATGCAAGCTTCTGAAAACTCATGCGGTACGCTGTATTTGCGCACGGCAATCTCAATCTCCATGCCGGGATCGTCAATTTCCCCCAGGACTTCCTTGACACGCCCAACAGGCTGCCCATAAAGAGACGGCGGCTCGGTCAATTCAACGACGACGACCTGCCCCGGCTTGGCAGGCCCTGTCGCCGTTTTTGGAATCATCACATCTTGCCCATAACGCTTGTCCTCGGGCGCAACGATCCAGATACCACTTTCATGCAGCAAGCGACCGATGATGGGTGAGTTGGACCGCTCCACGATTTCCACCACCCGGCCCTCCGGGCGACCCTTGCGGTCACTGCGCACAATACGAACCTTCACGCGGTCTTTGTGCAAGACCGCACGCATCTCATTAGGAGGCAAATAGATGTCAGATTCGCCGTCATCTCGAATGACAAATCCATGCCCATCACGATGCCCTTGAACAGTTCCTTCAACTTCATCCAGCAAGCCGCTGGTCTGGCTAATATTCTTGATACAATATCCTTCTAATCTGAAATGCCCAGGTGGCGGAATTGGTAGACGCACTAGTTTCAGGTACTAGCGAGTAACTTCGTGGGGGTTCGAGTCCCTTCCTGGGCACCAATATAAATGAATTCCGGAATCCTTCTAAAAAGGTTTCCGGATTTTTTTTGCCCAAAATAACAGCGGTGTGATTTTCGGCACCGCGCTGTCTTGGGTTTGTCATACGCGTCAACAAATGACGCGAATTAAAACGGTTGCGCCACTAAATCGTGGCCTTGCGTGCCGACGATTCGGGCCTTGGTGAACTCACCCACCTTGAGTGTTTTGCTGATTTTTTCGGGCGGCAGCAACTTGACAACGCCATCAATCTCAGGCGCGTCTGCATAAGATCGACCCACACCGCCTTTTCTACCCATGGCAGGTGCTGAGTCGACCAACACCTGCATGGTGGCTCCAATGCGTTGCTGCAATTTGGCAGCTGACACCGCCTCCGCAACAGCCATAAACCGAGCACGTCGCTCTTCGCGTATTTCAATGGGCAACATCCCTGGGATATCGTTCGCGGCAGCACCATTGACAGGGCTGTATGCAAAACAACCAGCGCGGTCAATTTTGGCTTCCCGCATGAAATCCAGCAAATGCGAAAACTCCTCTTCTGTTTCACCAGGAAACCCGGCAATAAAAGTACTGCGAATCACAATGTCGGGACAAATTTCGCGCCAGCGCTGAATGCGCTCCAAGTTTTTCTCGCCACTCGCGGGGCGCTTCATACGCCTCAACACATCCGGATGGCTGTGCTGCAAAGGCACATCCAGATATGGAAGCACGTTGCCCGTCGCCATCAACGGCAACACCTCGTCAACACTGGGGTAAGGGTAGACGTAATGCAGACGTACCCAGCCGCCATAGGGCTCCGCCATGTCACCCAACGCTTGGACCAGTTCCAGCATGCGGGTCTTGATGGGTTTGCCCTCCCAAAATCCGGTGCGGTACTTGACATCTACCCCATAGGCGGAAGTGTCCTGACTGATCACCAGCAACTCTTTGACGCCGCCCTCAAACAAGGCGCGCGCCTCCTTGAGCACATCGCCAATAGGACGTGACACCAAGTCACCCCGCATGGACGGAATGATGCAAAAAGTGCAACGATGGTTGCACCCCTCACTGATCTTGATGTACGCGTAATGACGCGGCGTCAGCTTGATGCCCGCGACACCAAAAGCATTAGGAACGAGATCAATGAAAGGGTCATGTGGCTTGGGCAAGTTGGCGTGAACTGCGTCCATGACCTCCTGGGTAGCTTGCGGACCCGTCACAGCCAGCACGCTAGGGTGCATTTTGCGAACAAGATTTTCACCGCCGTCTGCGGCTTTGGCACCCAAACAACCCGTGACGATGACCTTGCCATTTTCTGCCAACGCTTCACCAATGGTGTCCAGACTCTCCTTCACAGCGTCGTCGATAAAGCCGCAGGTGTTGACGATGACCAAGTCTGCGCCTTGGAATGTTTTTGAAGTCTGATAACCCTCGGCGCTAAGTTGCGTCAAGATCAACTCCGAATCGGTCAATGCCTTGGCACA
>CAZLRQ010000016.1:0-9610 GCA_964562035.1 uncultured Rhodoferax sp.
TAACCAAGATTGACCCCTGGTTTTTGGTGCAGATCGAGCAGATCGTCAAGATCGAACTGGAGCTGGAAACTACAACGCTCGACGCCATCGACGAGCCGACCTTGCGCGCTTTGAAGCAAAAAGGCTTCTCTGATCGCCGTTTGGCCCGGCAGTTGAAGACCACCGATACAGCCATTCGTGAAAAGCGCCGTGCGCTGGGTGTGCGTCCGGTTTACAAGCGGGTTGACACTTGCGCCGCCGAGTTTTCGACCAATACCGCTTATCTGTATTCGACTTACGAGGCGCACAGCCCGTTCGACTCCGGCAGTGAGTGCGAAGCGGCACCCACCGATAAGAAAAAGATCATGGTCTTGGGCGGTGGCCCGAACCGCATCGGTCAAGGCATTGAGTTTGACTACTGCTGTGTGCATGCTGCTTTGGCCATGCGCGAGGATGGTTACGAGACCATCATGGTCAACTGCAACCCAGAGACAGTCTCGACTGACTATGACACGTCGGATCGTTTGTACTTTGAGCCACTGACGCTCGAAGACGTGCTGGAGATTGTGGACAAGGAAAAACCGTTTGGTGTGATAGTGCAATACGGCGGCCAAACGCCCTTGAAGCTCGCGTTGGATCTGGAAGCCAATGGCGTACCGATCATCGGCACCTCGCCAGACATGATTGACGCTGCGGAAGACCGTGAGCGTTTCCAGCAGTTGCTGCACGAATTGGGCTTGCGTCAGCCGCCCAATGCCACAGCCCGCACCGAGCCCGAAGCTCTAGAAAAGGCGGCGGCTTTGGGTTACCCGCTGGTGGTTCGCCCAAGCTATGTGCTGGGCGGTCGCGCCATGGAAATCGTGCATGAACAGCGTGACTTGGAGCGCTACATGCGCGAAGCGGTCAAGGTCAGCCACGACTCCCCGGTGCTGTTGGATCGCTTTTTGAACGACGCCATCGAATGCGATGTGGACTGCATTCGTGATGCGGGTACCGCCACGGTAGAGGGCAGCACCTTCATTGGCGGCGTGATGGAGCACATTGAACAGGCTGGCGTGCACAGCGGTGATTCGGCTTGTTCCTTGCCGCCCTACAGCTTGAGTGTCGATACCGTCACAGAAATCAAGCGTCAGACGGCCGCCATGGCGAAAGCGTTGAACGTGGTCGGGTTGATGAACGTCCAGTTCGCGATTCAAAATATTGACGGCAAGGATGTGATTTACGTTTTGGAAGTGAATCCACGCGCCTCGCGCACCGTGCCTTTTGTGAGCAAGGCGACGGGAATTCAGTTGGCCAAAGTCGCAGCGCGTTGCATGGTCGGCCAGACTTTGGCGTCGCAGGGCATCGGGCGTGAAGTCACACCACCTTATTTCAGCGTGAAGGAGGCGGTATTTCCTTTCGTCAAGTTTCCTGGCGTCGACACGATTCTCGGTCCCGAGATGAAGTCCACGGGGGAGGTCATGGGTGTGGGCAAGACTTTCGGTGAAGCGTTCGTGAAGTCACAGATGGGTGCTGGCACTAAGCTCCCCAAGCCGTTTACCGCGTCTGGCGAGCCTTCGGGCAAAGTGTTCATTTCCGTGAAAAACAATGACAAACCCACTGCGATTGAGGTTGCCCGTGATTTGTCGGAAATGGGCTTTACCCTGTTGGCGACCAAGGGCACAGCGGCGGCGATCAATGCTGCTGGTGTGGCCTGTGGCGTGGTGAACAAGGTGACCGAAGGACGACCGCACATCGTGGACATGATCAAGAACAATGAAATTTCTTTGGTCATCAACACCGTGGAAGAGCGACGCAATGCCATTGCTGACTCACGTCAAATTCGCACATCGGCTCTGCTCGCGCGGGTGACGACATTCACGACGATTGCAGGTGCCGAAGCTGCCGTGCAGGGCATGCGGCACATGGATCATCTGGATGTGATTTCAGTGCAGGAAATGCATGCGCAACTCGTGATGGCGTGATGGTTCGCTGACTAACGCGGCATAATCATCGCTTTAGATACCGCCGAGCGGCAACGCTCGGCGGTTTCGTTTTTGTCTAACGCTCAATGGATTGACGCCGGCGCTGACTTCATTGTGTCGCCATGTTTGCCTCATCCTTTTTACAACTTATCACGGAGCAGTCAGTGGCTACTATTCCCATTACCAAGCGCGGCGCAGAGAAACTCAAGGCCGAGTTACACAAACTCAAGACGGTTGACCGTCCTTGGGTGATCAACGCGATTGCCGAAGCACGTGCCCAAGGCGATTTGAGCGAAAACGCCGAGTATGAGGTGGCCAAGGACAAGCAGGGCTTTATCGAGGGACGCATTCAAGAGGTCGAAGGCAAGTTGTCGGTCTGTCAGATCATTGACCCTGCCGAACTGGATGCCGAAGGCCGTGTCGTCTTTGGGGCTACGGTGAAGCTGGAAGACGAAGAGTCAGGCAATCTGGTGACTTACCAGATCGTTGGTGAAGATGAGGCGGATATCAAGTTGGGTTTGATCAATATCGGAAGCCCGATTGCGCGCGCCCTGATTGGTAAGTCTGAGGGCGACACCGCAGAAGTACAGGCGCCAGGGGGTATCAAGCACTACGAAGTCGTGGCCGTGAGTTACGTTTGACGGCCATGGCGCGTTTGCCCTTATGGGTAGCGGCCTTGTGGTGGGGCAGCCTGAGCACCGTGGGTTTTGCTGTGGTGCCACTGTTGTTTACTTACCTGCCAACGCCAGCCATTGCCGGTGCCATGGCAGCCAAGCTGTTTGCTGCGCAGACTTGGCTGTCGGTGGGTTGTGGTTTGTTGCTGCTGATCACCAGATCAAATCTGCCATTAGCCTACAGGGAACGCGCGCAAAGCGCCTTTATTTATATCGTATTTGGGATGCTGCTGGCGTTGCTGTCGGAATTCGCCGTCGTGCCTCGCATTGTGGCGCGTGACAATTTGCGTTTGTGGCACAGCGTAGGTAGCTTTATGTACCTGCTGCAATGGGGTTGCTCGGCAGCAATATTTTCAAAATTACTGCCAAGCCACCCGAATCATCAGGTTTGACTGCGTTTTTTGATGCTGATCTGCTTGGGCTTGGCCCGTTTGACTTGGCCGCCAGGGGTCAAGCGTTGGTTACCCAGCACGCGCAAAGTCTTCACTTCTGGACGCTGACCTGCTTGCTTGCTGTACTTCAAGATCTTGACATCACGCGGGCCAGGCATGCGGTTTTCATCGACGACTTTTTCGCGCTCGGGCATCGGACGCCAAAGGACGAGCAGTTTGCCAATGTGCTGAATGGGCGCCGCGTTGAGTTCGTCTGCCAGGGCGACAAACATGGCTTCGCGTGCGGCGCGGTCGTCGTTAAAGACACGGATTTTGATCAGCCCATGGGCGTTCAGCGCGGCGTCTGCTTCTTTTTTGACAGCAGCGGTGAGCCCGTCACCACCCACCATGACCACGGGGTCAAGATGGTGCGCTTCAGAGCGGTGTGCTTTACGTTGGGCAGGGGTCAGTTGAATTTGAGACATAACCGTATTATCGGTCAGTAGGACAACATGAAATCTTCAAATAAAAGTAGCAAAGTCAACCGGGCTTGGTTGAACGACCACGTTAACGACACTTATGTCAAGCTGGCCAAGCTGGAGGGTTACCGTGCCCGGGCAGCCTACAAACTCAAAGAGATCGATGAAACCCTGGGCTTGATCAAGCCGGGTCAATTGGTGGTGGACTTGGGGTCGACGCCTGGGGCTTGGAGTCAGTATGTGCGCCGAAAGATGTCGCCCAAAACTGCCATGGGCGGTGGCGCTGCGGTCGGCTTGTTGAATGGCGTGATCATTGCGTTGGATATTTTGCCGATGGAGCCAGTTGAGGGGGTTGTCTTCTTGCAGGGCGACTTTCGCGAGGCGGAGGTTCTCACGCGTTTGTCGCAGGAAATGAATGGTCGGCTGGCTGATGTGGTGGTGTCTGACATGGCGCCCAATCTGTCGGGAATTGAATCAGCGGATACCGCTCGCATCGAGCATCTGGTGGAATTAGCGATTGAGTTTACCCAGAGTCACATGAAACCTCAGGGCGCTTTGGTGGTTAAGGTATTTCATGGGGGCGCTTACGCCCCTTTGGTCAAACGCTTCAAGGAGCTGTTCGTGGCGGTCAAGACCATCAAGCCGAAAGCCTCACGTGACAAATCTTCGGAAACCTTCCTGGTGGGATTGGGTCTGAAGCCACATTGAATCCCATGCCTTGGCTGTGGCTGATAACTTGAGAATCGCCGGTTGGCGAGCTTGAAACCCCTAAAATGATGAACATATATGTCTGGTCTTCTTTTTTGCGTCTGTATTGGAGCCTCGCTTGAATAATCAGTGGTTCTCGAAAATTGCCATTTGGCTCGTCATCGCTTTTGCGCTGTTTACAGTGTTCAAGCAATTTGACACGCGTGGGTCGGCTGGTTCCGGCAGTTTGGGCTATTCCGACTTTTTGGAAGAGGTGCGCAGCAACCGAATCAAGAGTGCCGTGATCCAGGAGGGGCAGGGTGGTACTGAAATCATTGCGATTACCAGCGATGATCGCCGCGTCCGGACAACCGCCACTTACCTCGACCGTGGTCTGGTGGGTGACCTGATCGCCAACGGCGTCAAATTTGATGTGCGTCCGCGTGAGGAGGGTTCATTGTTGATGACTCTGTTGGTCAGCTGGGGTCCGATGTTGTTGTTGATTGGCGTTTGGGTGTACTTCATGCGCCAGATGCAGGGCGGTGGGAAAGGCGGCGCATTCAGTTTTGGCAAGAGCAAAGCCCGGATGCTGGATGAAAACACCAACCAAGTGACTTTTGCCGATGTTGCTGGGTGTGACGAGGCCAAGGAAGAAGTTAAAGAGGTGGTTGATTTCTTGAAAGATCCGGCCAAATTTCAGAAGTTGGGTGGTCGTATTCCTCGGGGTCTGCTGCTGGTTGGGCCACCCGGAACGGGTAAGACTTTGCTTGCCAAGGGCATTGCGGGTGAAGCCAAGGTTCCTTTCTTCTCAATTTCTGGCTCGGACTTTGTAGAAATGTTTGTGGGTGTGGGTGCAGCGCGTGTGCGCGACATGTTTGACAACGCTAAGAAGAACGCACCTTGTATTATTTTTATTGACGAGATTGACGCCGTCGGCCGCCAGCGAGGCGCCGGCTTGGGTGGTGGCAATGATGAGCGCGAGCAGACGCTCAACCAGATGCTGGTTGAGATGGACGGCTTTGAGACCAACGTAGGCGTGATCGTGGTGGCCGCGACCAATCGTCCTGACATTCTTGACGCAGCTTTATTGCGCCCGGGGCGCTTTGATCGGCAGGTCTATGTGACTTTGCCGGATATTCGTGGTCGCGAGCAGATTCTGAACGTTCACATGCGCAAGGTGCCTTTAGGGCAAGATGTGAATGCGGCAGTTATTGCCCGCGGCACACCCGGAATGTCGGGTGCAGATTTGGCTAACCTGTGCAATGAGGCGGCCTTGATGGCAGCGCGCCGCAATGCCCGCACAGTTGAAATGCAGGATTTCGAAAAAGCCAAGGACAAGATTTTGATGGGGCCCGAGCGCAAGAGCATGGTCATGCCAGAGACCGAGCGCAAGAACACGGCATATCATGAGTCGGGTCACGCGCTCATCGGCAAGATGTTGTCCAAGTGCGATCCTGTGCACAAGGTAACGATCATTCCACGTGGCCGAGCGTTGGGCGTGACCATGAGTTTGCCGGCCCAAGACCGCTACAGCTATGACAGTGAGTACATGCTGCACCAGATCAGCATGCTGTTTGGTGGACGTATTGCGGAAGAGGTGTTCATGAACCAAATGACCACTGGTGCCAGCAACGACTTTGAGCGTGCGACGCACATTGCACGCGACATGGTCACCCGTTACGGTATGACGGACGCCTTGGGGCCCATGGTTTACGCAGAAAACGAGGGTGAGGTGTTTTTGGGTCGTTCAGTGACCAAAACCACCAACATGAGTGAGCAAACCATGCAGAAGGTGGACTCGGAGGTGCGTCGTATCATTGATCAGCAATACGCTTTGGCGCGCAAGCTGATTGAGGATAACCAAGACAAGATGCATGCGATGGCCAAGGCTTTGTTGGAATGGGAAACCATCGACAGTGACCAACTTGACGACATCATGGCTGGCAAGGAGCCGCGCCCTCCCAAGGATTGGACGCCGCGTGTGCCAAGCTCGGGTGGTGATAACAGCAGCGGTGGTGCAGCGGCTGTGAAGCCCGATGTCGCGCCAAGCGCCGCTTGATAATTTTTGGTTTATGAAAACGGGGCTTTTGCCCCGTTTTTTCTTGTGCGCATCTTTGCTCCTTTACAACCTGACTCGTTGATCGTTTTGCCATGTTATGGACTACCAGCCGCTTCATCATTGATTTGAGAATGCCCAAAGTGATGGGCATTGTGAATGTCACGCCAGATTCTTTCTCTGATGGTGGACAGTATGCTTCCACGCGGACTGCGCTTCAGCACTGCGAGCGCTTGCTGGCGGACGGATCCGATATTCTGGACATTGGTGGTGAGTCCACGCGCCCTGGTGCCGCACCCCTGCCACTTGCGGAAGAGCTCCGGCGTGTTTTACCGGTGGTCCGTGAAGCTGTGCGGTTGAATGTGCCTGTCTCGGTGGATACCTACAAACCCGAAGTGATGCAGGCCGCCCTGGATTTGGGCGCTGACATCATCAACGATATATGGGCCTTGCGATGGCAAGACATAAATCAGACTGGAGCGGCACTCACTGCGTGGAGCGTTGTGGCGCGTCACCCTCAGTGCGGTGTTTGCTTGATGCACATGCATCGTGAACCTCTGACCATGCAAGCTGAACCCATGACGGGTGATGTTGTGCCGCAGGTCCAGTCGTTTCTTGCACAGGCCGTAAACCGACTTCGGTCGCACGGGGTTGACAAGACTCGAATTGTGCTGGACCCCGGCATTGGCTTTGGAAAGACGGTTGAGCAAAATTTTGCGCTGTTAGCGCGGCAGGCCGAGCTGCAGTGTTTGGGTTACCCCTTGCTGGCCGGTTGGTCACGAAAGTCGTCGTTGGCGGCTGTTGCTGATGTGCCACCCGGACATATGCCCGTGATGCATCACGAGCGCATGGTGCCCAGTGTGGCTGCGGCTTTGTTGGCGCTGGAGCGGGGCGCATCCATCGTGCGAGTGCATGATGTCCGCGAAACAGTACAAGCCATGCGCGTTTTGCAGGCTATAAAATAGATAGCATCAGATGGATTCAAACAAGGGGTGAGGGGCAGTATGAGCAGACAATATTTTGGTACAGATGGCATTCGGGGCACGGTTGGACAGGTCCCCATTACCCCTGATTTCGTGCTTCGCCTGGCCCATGCTGTGGGGCGCGTGCTAAAGAAAACAGAGGCGCGTCCAACGGTGTTGATTGGCAAAGATACGCGCATTTCTGGCTATATGCTGGAAAGTGCGCTCGAGAGCGGCTTCAACTCTGCCGGGGTGGATGTGGTGCTGTTGGGCCCTTTGCCGACCCCCGGTGTCGCCTACCTGACCCGGGCGCAGCGTGCTTCGTTGGGGGTTGTCATTAGCGCCAGCCATAACCCTTTTGCTGACAACGGGATCAAGTTCTTCAGCGCGCAAGGCACCAAGCTGCCTGACGCGTGGGAGCACGAGGTGGAGTCTGCGCTAGACGACGCACCGGTGTGGGCTGATTCCGCCAACCTTGGCAGAACTCGCCGCCTGGAAGATGCAGCAGGCCGTTACATTGAATTTTGCAAGAGTACTTTTTCCAACGATCTCACGCTGAAGGGCGTGAAGATTGTGGTGGATGGTGCCAACGGCGCGGCTTATCAGGTGGCACCCAAGGTGTTCCATGAGTTGGGCGCTGAGGTGGTTGCCATTGGTTGCTCACCGGATGGTTTGAACATCAACCATGAGGTGGGTGCAACCCACCCGCAAGCACTGGTGGACGCAGTCAAGGCGCACAAAGCGCATTACGGTATCGCGCTGGACGGCGATGCCGACCGTCTTCAACTGGTCGACGCCGACGGGCGCTTGTTCAACGGCGACGAAATTTTGTATTTGATGGTCAAAGAACGCCTGTCCCGAGGTGGTGCGTCCGCCAGCAAGCGCGCCGGTGAAGCTGTTCCTGGTGTAGTCGGGACGCTGATGACCAATATGGCTGTGGAGTTGGCACTCAAGGCCAAGGGCGTCGATTTGGTGCGTGCCAAAGTGGGTGACCGCTATGTGTTGGAAGAGCTTGAAAAACGCGGCTGGCTTTTGGGTGGTGAGGGTTCGGGGCATTTGCTGGCACTGGACAAGCACACCACGGGTGACGGCCTGATTTCTGCTTTGCAAGTATTGCAGGCCTGTATGCGCAGTGGCTTATCACTGTCTGCTTTGCTGGCTGATGTGACCCTGTTTCCGCAAATCCTCATCAACGTGAAGCTCAAGCCGGGGCAAGACTGGCAGTCCAGCACCGATCTGGTACGAGAAACCCGTGAGGTTGAAGCTGAGTTGGGCAACACGGGGCGCCTGCTGATCCGGCCCAGCGGCACTGAGCCTCTTTTGAGGGTTATGGTGGAAGCGCAAGATGCTGCCCAGGCCCGCGCCTGCGCTGAGCGCATTGCCCGGACGATCACGGGTTGACCATGGCGCCCTTGCCGACCCTGCGTGTCTGCCGCGCGAACTATGCTGATCCTTGGCACGCGCAAGCGCTGGTGAGTTTGCTTGATGCCTATGCCCGTGATCCGATGGGTGGCGGCGAGCCGCTCAGTGCTTTCGCCCGGGCCAATCTGGTTCAGGCCTTGGCAGATCGACCGCAGGCATTTAGTGTGCTGGCCTTTGTCGATGCGGGTCAGCCGACCGAGCTGGAGCCGGTTGGTTTGATCAATTGCATAGAGGGCTTTTCGACCTTCGCTTGTCAGCCCTTGGTGAATGTTCACGATGTTGCTGTGCTACCCGGCTACCGTGGGCAGGGTATTGGTGAGCGGATGCTCGCGTTGGTCGAGCAACTGGCGCGCGAACGGGGTGCCTGCAAGCTCACTCTGGAGGTATTGCAGGGCAACGCGGGTGCTGCCAAGTTGTACCACCGGGTGGGCTTTGCCAACTACCAACTTGATCCGGCCATGGGACAAGCCCAGTTCATGCAAAAGTGGCTTGTCTGAAACTTATTTGCTATTAAATATATAGCTATAAGTGCTTTATATATAAGGGCTAGAGGCATATTTCTTGTAATATTCAAGATTAAGACTTCTTTTTGCCAAGAGAACTTCAGTGCTGACTCGACAGTGGGTCCACTGATGCAGAACAAGCGGGTTTTCGATCGCACTCATAAAATGAGTCGATGAACTGGCTCCGCAAACTTCCCGGGTACAAGCAAACGCCTTATGGTTTTGAATGGCGTTTGTTGAGGCTGATGCCGACGGTGTGTATTGCCGGAACACTGCTGCCCGCTCTGGCGGCTTTTCTGGCAAGATTTCTCGTCACCGGAAGCAACCAGGCGGAGTTGGCGCGTCGCATCCAGATGTTTGATTTTTTGATGATTGGCCTTGTCATTTTCATCTGGACGCTGGTTCTGACCGTGGTCATCGGATGCGTCATTGTCTGGCTCATGAAGGGCCCTGCCTATGTTGCCGATGGATACGAGGTCTCTCACAGCGACAAGCCTAAACCGTAACCCAACT
>CAZLRQ010000016.1:9710-16646 GCA_964562035.1 uncultured Rhodoferax sp.
TGACTTTGATGTGCCACAAGGTTGTCACGTCCGGGCGTCAATATCACCGCATTGATAACGGACAGCCCATGGGGCTTGCACAACAGACACCTGGTCCATCACTGTTGTCAAATTTTGAGCCCCAAATCTACCAAAGGAGCAAATATGAAAGAACTGCCCAGCCCAACACTCCCACTGTCGTCTTTTTCCCTCCCGAAAGGCTTTCTCCAGCGTACCCAGCAGCATTTCATGACCGGCCCCCAGCAGCAAGTCATCCCGGAAGCCACTCACAGTGGTCTGGTGGTGTCGTGGGCCAAACACAACGACGAAGTCCGGCAGGCTCAGCGCTTGAGGTTCAAAGTCTTCGCAGAAGAAATGGGCGCGCGGCTTGACACCACCTCACCTGGCCACGACGTGGACTTGTTCGACAACTACTGCGAGCACTTGCTGGTGCGTGATCGCGTCACCAACAAAGTGGTTGGCACCTACCGGGTGCTGACGCCGGCCCAGGCCAAACGCGTGGGCAGTACTTACAGCGATATTGAATTTGACCTCACCCGGCTACGCGGCCTGCGTGATCGGATGGTGGAACTCGGCCGCAGTTGTGTGCACCCTGAATACCGCCATGGTGGTGTGATCATGGCGCTGTGGGGTGCACTGGCTGAATTCATGGTACGTAACAAGTTGGACACCATGATCGGTTGCGCCAGTATTCCGATGCTGCACAACGGCATCGTTAGCGGCAATGTGGCGGCCAGCATCTGGCACCAGCTCAAACAAAGCCACATGGCGCCGATTGAACACCACGTGCGCCCACGCCTGGCATTGCCCGTTGAGCAACTGGACGGCACGCTGGCGGTGGAGCCGCCAGCGCTCATCAAGGGCTATTTGAGGCTGGGCGCCAAGATTTTGGGCGCACCGGCTTGGGACCCGGATTTCAATTCCGCAGACTTGCCCATGATGATGCGAATCAACGACTTGCCTCCGCGGTATCGCAAACATTTTTTGGGCGCTTGATAGGGGGCAAAATACAAAGCCAACCAGACTCGGCGCATCGCCCCTAATTGGGTGCTTGTCACACTGCTGTCACTGAATTCAACAACAATCTGTCACTTGTTTGTAATGAAGCTACTCAGGAACCCATGCCATCGCCATTGACCCCGTTTGAACCGGCCCAGAGCTTGCGGGGCGTGACCCTGCTGGACCGTGACCACAGTATTTTGGCCTTCAATGCACGGGTGTTTGACTGGGCTTGCCGGCATGATGTGCCGCTGCTGGAGCGCCTGCGCTACCTGTGCATCGTGTCGTCCAATCTGGATGAGTTTTTTGAGGTGAGGGCAGAGCCTCACCTGGTGGCGCACCAGCGCCGCGACGACAAAGGACAATTCACCTCCCAGTCTTTCGCGCGCTTGGCGGCGGCATCGCATGACCTGGTCGCGCGTCAATACGCGTTGTACAACGATGACTTGATCCCGGCGCTGGAGAAGCAGGGCATTCGGGTGATCTCGCATGGCGACCGCAACACGGTTCAACGCCGCTGGGTTAAGCAATATTTTGAGCGTGAAGTGCGGCCCCTGTTGATTCCGGTGGGGCTGGATCCGTCGCACCCGTTTCCCCAGGTGGCCAACAAGTCGCTCAACTTCATTGTGCGGCTGTCGGGGCGAGACGCCTTTGGTCGTGAGAACGACATTGCCATTGTCAAAGTCCCCCGCGTGCTGCCACGCATGATCCAGTTGCCGCCCAAGGTGGGCGGTGGTCCGTATTTTTTTGTGTCGCTGTCCAGCGTCATTCGCGCCCATTTGGCAGAGCTGTTTCCCGGTCGTCAGGTTGGCCAGTTTTCGCAGTTTCGCGTGACTCGGCATTCCGACCTGGCGGTTGACGAGGATGACGTGACCAACCTGAGAACGGCCCTGCGGCAAGGTCTGGAACACCGGCACTTCGGCCAGGCCGTGCGGCTGGAGGTGTCGGCAGGATGTTCTGCTTATCTGTCTGACTTTCTGCTCAAGCAGTTCGACTTGCCAGAGCAAGCGCTTTTCCGGGTACCGGGGCCTGTGAACCTGGTGCGGCTGACACAACTGGTGGACCTGGTTCACCTGCCCAAGCTGTGTTTTTCGTCGTACAAATCTTGTTATCCAACCCAACTGAAGCCAGGGCAATCGATCATTGAGCAACTCAAACAGGGTGATGTACTGATTCATCAGCCCTTTGAGAGTTTTGGCGGTGTGCTGGCGTTTTTGCGTGAGGCGGTGAATGACCCGCAGGTGCTGGCCATCAAGCAAACCATCTACCGCACCGGCAGTGACTCCGAGTTGATGGACTTGCTGCGTGAGGCGGTGCGCCGCGGTAAAGAAGTGACCGTGGTGGTTGAACTGAAAGCCCGTTTTGATGAAGAGGCCAACATCAATTGGTCGGAGATGCTGGAGTCGATTGGCGCGCAGGTGCTGTATGGCGTGGTGGGTCTGAAAACTCACGCCAAGATGATGCTGATCACGCGGCGTGAAGGGCGTCAGCTCAAACGATACGCTCACCTGTCTACGGGCAATTACAACCCCCGCACCGCCCGCCTGTACACCGACTGGAGTCACCTCACGGCAGACCCCAAGCTCACTGCCGACGTCGAGAGCGTTTTTGTTCACCTCGCCAGCCACAGCCGTCTGCCCCGACTGCACCGTGTGTTGCTGGCACCGTTTTATTTGCACCGCAAGTTGGTCGCCAAAATCAACGAACTGGGGCAGGTGGCTGCGTCTGGTGGCGACGCACGCATAGTCGCCAAAATGAACGCCCTGACCGACGAGGGACTCATCCAGGCGCTGATTCACGCCGGGCAGAAGGGCGTCAAGATTGATTTGATCGTGCGCGGCGCCTGCATGTTGCCGGCACAAGTGCTGGGGCTGACTGAGAACATTCGCGTGCGCTCGGTCATCGGCCGGTTTCTGGAGCACTCGCGGGTGTTCTACTTCCGCTCTGGCGAGAACGAGGCGCTGTATTTGTCCAGCGCAGATTGGATGAATCGCAACATGATGCGCCGAGTGGAGCTGGCGTGGCCGGTGACTGACCCGGTACAGCGCCAGCGCATTGTGGACGAGTGCCTGGTGGCGTATTTGCATGACGGCGTTGACGCCTGGGATCTGTTGCCCGACGGCACCTATGCCCGGGTTAAGCCGGCGAATCCCTCGTTGGCCCATGGCGCTCAGGCGGCGTTGATGGCGCGTTATACCGTGCGCAACGACGACAGGAGTTAATGCATGGATCTGATTTTGTGGCGTCATGCCGAGGCGCAAGAGTGGAGCGAGGGCTGCGACGACATGGCGCGCAAGCTCACCCCTAGGGGGGAAAAGCAGGCGGCCCGCATGTCAGCCTGGCTGGACCGACAGCTCCCGCAGGGCACCCGAATTTTGGTCAGTCCGGCACAGCGCACCCTGCAAACTGCCGCAGCGTTAGGGCGCAAATCCAGGTCGGCGCCAGAACTGGCGCCGGATGGTCGGGTTGACCAACTGCTTGAATTGGTGCAATGGCCGGAGTGCAAAGGGACGGTGCTGGTGGTGGGGCATCAACCCATCTTGGGTCAAACCATCGCCCAGCTGCTGGGTTTGAGCGCTGCCGAGTGCGCAGTTAAGAAAGGTGCCTTGTGGTGGCTGCGCAATCGGCAGCGGGAGAGCGGGTCACAAACCGTGGTGGTGACCGTGCAGTCCCCCGATCTGCTTTGACAAAACCGATGGGCCTGCGCTGGTCAGGCCCCTTGTCTCTTTAGTTTTTAGCGGGCCGGCCTGTTTTGATGGTCGGCACAACTTTCATTGCGGCAGCAAAGGCCGTATCGCTCATGGCAGCCAAAGCCTTGATGCCAGCGCGCAGCAACTCACTCTTTTTGGCAGGGTTCGTCAGTTTGATGGAGCGCTGCTTGAGTTCATCCAGCACCAAGTATTCCGCTTTGGGAATGGTGAAACTGTCACGCACCAATTTTGGTTTTTTCTGTTTGGTGATCTTTTCAATTTTGGCTGGAACAGCCGGCGCCTTCACGGGCTTGCTCAGGGCCTTGGCGGGTGCGGCTGGGGCTTTTTTAACGGCAGGCTTGGGCGCTACCTTGGCCAGCAAGGGCTTGGTTGCAGGCACTTTTTTAGCCGCTGTTTTGGGGGCTTTTTTGACGGCAACCTTGGCTGACACGGGCGCGGGTTTTGCGGCGACAACAGGCAACACCAACGCTTTTTCAACGGTTGCCGCAGGCATTTCCGCGGCGGTGGACTTGAGCGACTGGTCAGCGGTGTTTTTAGGTTCTGTGTTTGACATGGCAATGTTATGAATTATTTACGAGATAAATAGTTTATACGGTTTAGTTGCATACCGCGGAATTTCTTCGCACTCCCAGCCACGCAAGCGGCTCACTTTCGTGATGAAGGCGGGGTTATCACTGCCAGCCAGTTTTCAGGACTCGGTAACGCTGAGCGACCATGGTGTCTTTTGCCAAGCCAAAACCTCTTCGCGCAGCAAATGCGCCGATTGCGGAAAAGTCCGGGCCCAATTGCTGGGAAAACTCAACACAAAGCTGTTGGCTCTCAGCGAGTCACGGGCTAGCTGAAAGCCACTGATGTCAGGGTCACGCCGGGCGTGACACAGTACGACCGCCAAGCGCAGGGCGAGTAATTGGGTGATGAACGCGTCGTCTTCGAAATCAATGTCCAGTTTGCGTAACTTGCCACGGTGGCCGAGCACCAGCAGACTCAATTTGTGGAGTTCTGACATAGCGAAGCCCATGGCATCGGCGTTGTCCAAAATGTAGGCACCATGCTTGTGGTAATCGCTGTGCGATATCTGACTCCCAATTTCATGCAGTTGGGCGGCCCAGTTCAATTTACGCTCATGCCGCAGTAAAGCGGGGTCCACACTGTCTGGCTGATCGGGCGCCAGCTTTGCAAACAATTGGGTGGCAACCTTGCCTACTCTCAGCCCGTGTGTTTGATCAGCCCCAAATTTGGCTGCCAAGCGCTGCACCGAGTGCGCGCGCACGTCAAGTTGGTGCTGGGTATTGCCCATCAAGTCAAACAGCAGGCCGTGCCGCAGGCCGCCACTGGCTTGTTGCATGTGGTCGATTTGCAGCAAATCGAACACCGCTCGCAAAATGCTCAGTCCACCACCGATGATGGCGCGTCGGTCATCTTTCATGCCAGCCAGTCGTATTCGGTCTGCGCTCTGCGCATTGAGCAGCTTCTCCATCAACCAGTCAAGGCCTTCCCGGCTGACCGAACCTGTGGGCCATCCGGCGGCGGCCAATACATCGCCCACAGCACCCACAGTGCCTGCGGATCCGTAGGCCGTGTCCCAGGTGTCTCGCCTGCAGGTCGTGATCACCTCGTCCAGAACGGCCTTGGCAGCGATTTCAGCCATGTGAAACGCATGCTTGGTGAATTGATTGTCAGGAAAATACCGAGTCGACCAGGCAATGCTGCCCACCCGATAAGACTCCATTAATTTAGGCTCGTAGCCGTGACCCAAAATAAGTTCGGTTGAGCGCCCGCCAATGTCAATGACCAGCCGACGCTCGTTGCCTTGCGGCAGCGCTTGCGCCACCCCTTGGTAAATCAGACGAGCTTCTTCCCGACCAGAGATCACGTCAATCGGAAAACCCAGCAGTTCATTGGCGCGCACCAGGAATTCATCGCGGTTTCGGGCTTCACGCAGGGTTTGAGTGGCAACGGCGCGCACTTCACAAGCTTCAAAGCCGGCCAAGCGTTCTCCAAACCGGGCCAGGCAGTCCCAGCCCCGTTGCATGGCAACAGGCGTCAAATTACGGTCCGCATCCAGGCCATTGCCTTGGCGAACGGTTTCTTTCAAATATTCGGTTCGGTAAAACTGCCCGTGTTCAATTCGTCCGACTTCAAGGCGAAAACTGTTGGACCCCAAATCAACAGCGGCCAGGCGATTTCCATTTTGCATTAACTGTATTTCCTGTTTGACGTGGCTTCAGCATAGCACCCGAAGACCGCCATTTGCCTTGCAGACCGACTTGCCGCGCACACGAGCAAGCATGCGTCTGAAGGCTTTGAACGCGCCGATTCTGGCGTCGAATCAATACACTTCGGGCACAACAATTTCATGTGCCACGGGCTGTCGCACATAGTCTTCATGACGCTCGCGGGGTGGCAGCACGATGGATGGGTGCTCAATCTCACTGTACGGAATTTGTCCCAACAGATGATGGATGCAATTCAGCCGGGCTTTCTTTTTGTCCACGGCTTGCACCACCCACCAAGGTGCCTCAGGCAAGTGCGTGCGCTCCAACATGACTTCCTTTGCCTTGGTGTACTCCTCCCAGCGGCGGCGCGACTCCAGGTCCATGGGGCTCAACTTCCACTGCTTCAGTGGGTCATGTATACGACCCAAAAAACGCATGTGCTGCTCGTCATCGGAGATGGAAAACCAGTATTTGATCAACTGAATGCCCGAGCGAACCAGCATTTTTTCAAATTCAGGCACTGAGCGGAAGAATTCTTCGTACTCCTCGTCCGTGCAAAAACCCATGACCCGCTCCACACCGGCGCGGTTGTACCAACTGCGGTCAAACAACACGATCTCACCCGCGCCAGGCAGGTGCGATACATACCGCTGAAAATACCACTGGGTTTGTTCCCGCGCGTTGGGCGCGGGCAGGGCCGCCACACGGCAGACGCGTGGGTTTAGGCGCTGTGTGATCCGCTTGATCACGCCGCCCTTGCCAGCGGCATCACGGCCCTCAAACAAAATGACCACCTTATGGCCGGTTTTGACAACCCAGTCTTGCAGCTTCACCAGCTCCGCCTGCATGCGGAACAATTCCCGGAAATACTGGCGCCGGCTTTCTTTGTAGTGCTCGGACGAGGTGTCCAGTGGGCTCTGCGCCAACGCATCCAGGTTGCGGTCTTCCAACTCAAGCTCCAGCTCCTCGTCGTAGCTGTCGGCAAGGTCGCGCCTTATGCGCTGAACCAA
>CAZLRQ010000016.1:16746-18385 GCA_964562035.1 uncultured Rhodoferax sp.
TCGATGAAAACTGGTTTCAAAATCGCGCTGTTGAGCATGACTGCGCTGGCCTCTATGTCTTATGTCAATTTAGCTGCCGCACAGGAAATCACCGGCGCTGGCGCCACCTTTCCGGCGCCCTTGTATGCCAAATGGGCATCGGACTACAACAAGGCAACAGGCGTCAAAATTAATTACCAATCCGTGGGTTCGGGCGCCGGTATCAAGCAGATCGACTCTAAAACAGTGGACTTTGGTGCATCTGACATGCCGCAAACGGATGAAGTGCTCAAGGCCAAAGGCCAGTTCCAGTTTCCCGCCGTCATTGGTGGTACGGTGCCTGTGGTCAATATCAAAGGCATCGCCCCCGGTCAAATGAAGCTCGATGGTCAGGTTTTGGGTGATATTTACCTGGGCAAGATCACCAAGTGGAGCGATCCCGCGATCAAAGCCTTGAACCCAAGCTTGGCTTTGCCAGATGCGGCCATTGCCCCCGTTCGCCGTGCCGATGGTTCGGGTACCACCTTCAATTTCACCAATTACCTGAGCCGTGTTCACCCTGAATGGAAAGCCAAAGTGGGCGAGGGCACAGCCGTGAACTGGCCCGTCGGCGCCGGTGGCAAGGGCAATGAGGGTGTGGCTGCGTTTGTGAACCGTCTGCCAAACTCCATCGGCTATGTGGAGTACGCCTATGTCAAGCAAAACAAGATGACTTATGCGTTGATGAAAAACAAGGACGGCGTGTTTGTCTCTCCTGACGATGAGTCCTTCAAGGCTGCCGCTGCTGGCGCGGATTGGAACAAGTCGTTTTACCAACTCATCACCGACCAGCCTGGCAAGAACGCCTGGCCTATTTCGACTGCGACGTTCATCTTGATGCACGTCAAGCAAGACAAGCCTGCGAACGCCACTGAAACCTTCAAGTTCTTCAATTGGGCTTACAAAAACGGCGCCCAAGCCGCGACGGCCCTGGACTACGTGCCCATGCCCGCGAACGTGATTGGCGCGATCGAAAAAGCCTGGAGTCAGGTCACGGATGCATCCGGCAAGCCGGTTGCTCTGAAATAAGTCGTTTTTTGAGCCTAGTCACCGTTTAAAGGAGCAGGTACGTGTCCACTACACTTCCGGTCAACCAGATACCGATTAACCAGTCTGCCAAGTTTTCCGGGCGTGCCATGACCAATCCTCCTCCTTTAAAAGCGGCCCGATCGGGCCCGGTTGCTGACTTGATTTTTGGCCTGTTGGCCAAAGGTTCGGCCTACTTCACGCTCATCATGTTGCTGGCCATTTTGGTGTCGCTGACCATCAGCGCCTGGCCGGCCATTGACAAGTTTGGACTGGGCTTTTTCACCAGCACCACCTGGGACCCTGTCAAAGAGGAGTTTGGTGGTCTGGTCATGATTTACGGCACGCTGATGACTTCGTTCATCGCCTTGCTGATTGCAGTGCCGGTTAGTTTTGGCATTGCGCTGTTTCTCACGGAGTTGGCGCCTGCTTGGTTAAAGCGCCCTCTGGGCACCGCCATTGAATTGTTGGCGGCCATTCCTTCCATTGTTTACGGCATGTGGGGCTTGCTGGTGTTCGGGCCAATTCTGGCCACTTACGTTCAGCAGCCTCTGCAGGCCATGTTTTCTGACGTGCCTTATTTAGGAGCGTTTTT
>CAZLRQ010000017.1:0-2593 GCA_964562035.1 uncultured Rhodoferax sp.
AGCGTAGACTACCCCACCGTGCGCAAGCTGATTGACTGGCACATCGCCGAGGGCACCGATTGCATTGGTGTGGTGGGCACCACCGGGGAGTCGCCCACGGTGAATGTCGAAGAGCACTGCGAAATCATCCGGGTGGCGGTCGAGCAATCAGCCAAGCGCGTTCCCATCATGGCGGGTTGCGGCGCCAACTCAACGGCCGAAGCCATCGAACTCACCCAATTTGCCAAAAGCGTAGGTGCCGACTGCCAGTTGCAGGTGGTGCCTTACTACAACAAGCCCACGCAAGAAGGCCAGTACCTGCATTTCAAGGCGATTGCCGAGGCTGTCGACTTGCCCATGGTGTTGTACAACGTGCCCGGCCGCTCTGTGGCTGACATGGCCCATGAAACGGTGCTGCGGCTGACCCAGGTGCCAGGCATTGTCGGCATCAAGGAAGCAACCGGCAACATTGACCGGGCACAGTGGTTGATTCGCGAAGTTCCGAAGGGGTTTGCGATTTACTCCGGTGACGACCCCACTGCGGTCGCCCTGATGCTGTGCGGTGGCCAGGGGAACATCAGCGTTACCGCCAATGTGGCACCCCGGTTGATGCATGAGTTGTGCGTGGCGGCCATGGCCGGTGATGTCAAAACCGCCATGGCCATCCAGTTCAAGTTGATGCCCTTGCACAAGCACCTGTTTGTTGAGGCCAACCCCATTCCCGTGAAATGGGCCATGGCCCGAATGAACCTGTGCGGCGGCACCATGCGTCTGCCCATGACCCCACTGACTGCTGCCAACGAAGGCGTGGTTGAGACGGCCTTGCGCGCCGTCGGCGTGCTGTAAAACCTATCTGGTTACTTTTTTACCCCAAGGGATCTATTTGTGAATATTTTGTCCAGATGTGCGTTGATTGGCGTTTCGTTGTCCCTGGCGGCTTGCTCCGTGCTGGACAGCGACAAGATCGACTACAAAAGCGCCGGTCAAAAAGGGCCTTCGCTTGAGGTCCCTCCTGACTTGACCCAACTCTCCCGCGACAGCCGTTATGCCGTACCTGGCAGCGCCGTAACAGCCTCCAGCTTTCAAATTGGTCAAGTTGCCACCAAGGCTGCGCCGACCGCTGCAGCCACCGTGGGTGACGTGCGCATCGAACGCGCAGGCACGCAACGCTGGTTGGTGGTCAACCGTCCCGCCGACCAACTGTGGGAGCCTGTGCGAGGCTTCTGGCAAGAAAACGGGTTTTTACTGGCCATAGACCAAGCCAATCTCGGCATCATGGAAACCGACTGGGCAGAAAACCGGGCCAAGTTGCCGCAAGACTTCATCCGCAACACCTTGGGCAAAGTGCTCGAATCGCTGTACTCCACCGGCGAGCGAGATAAATTCCGCACCAGGCTGGAACGCAATGCCAGTGGCGGCACCGAAATTTTCATCAGCCACCGGGGCATGGAAGAGGTTTACAGCAACACGCAGAAAGACTCTACGGTTTGGCAGCCCCGTGCGGCTGACCCTGAACTGGAAGCCGAATTCCTGAGCCGCCTGATGGTCAAACTCGGGGTGTCAGAAGAGCAGTCCAAGGCCATGGTGTCAGCCGGCGCCACCAAAGTCAGTTCACGGGTAAGCACAGTGAACGGACAGCCCGTGGTGCAAGTGGACGATGGTTTTGACCGTGCCTGGCGTCGCGTTGGGTTGTCACTGGACCGAACCGGCTTTACGGTGGAGGACCGGGATCGCAGCAAGGGCATCTACTTTGTACGCTACGTGGCACCTTCGCCAGAAAAAACAGAAGCCGGATTTTTCGGCAAGCTGTTTGGTGGCGCCAAAGCCGATGCGAAGCCTTTTAAATACAGGATTGCGCTCAAGAGCCAAGCCGAGTCCACCACTGTGTCTGTGCTGGATGCCAATGGCAACCCTGATAACTCTGCCAACGCGGGCAACATCCTCAAAGTCATCGCTGACGACTTGAAGTAAGGACATCAGGCGTGTGCGCCCAGTGCACGCCTGAAGCTCATTGAAATTCCGAAAGGCGAAAGCCAAAAAAAAGCCACCCGTAGGTGGCATTTTTTACTAAGCGGTTGGCTTATTTCTTGATGGCAGCAGCAGCTTCGTCAGCAGCCTTCTTGGCAGCGTCAGCAGCAGCATCAACCACAGCAGCAGTTGCGTTGGAAGCAGCTTCAGCAGCAACAGCGGCCACAGGTGCCATGGCTTCGGACACAGCAGCGGCTGGCTCAGAAGCAGCAGGTGCAACAGCGGCTGCTGGCTCGGGAGCAACAACAGGCGCTTCTTCTTTTTTACCGCAAGCAGCGAGGGCAGCGGCGGCGATAACAGCGGCCAGAACGAGTGATTTGTTCATTTTTAAATTACCTGATGGATTAGCGAAACGTTTCGAAAAAAGTCAATGCAGAGAAACCGCAATGGGCAAGTAAAAAATATTCGCTCAACTTTTTACTTAGCCACTAATTGTAGTCAGAATTATCTACAGAGGCTGCGCCCTAGTTTCAACAAATCTCAATTTAGCAACACCCTATTACAAACCTAACACGGTGACGGGAAAGCCAGGGGCGCTGTTGCGAATGTTTTCATCCAGCAGCTCACGCACCCGGATCAGGCTGGC
>CAZLRQ010000017.1:2693-8461 GCA_964562035.1 uncultured Rhodoferax sp.
ACCAGCCGTTCAAAATCCTGGCGTCCGGTGAATCGACCGCCCAGCGGGCTATCTGACGACATAAAAAACTCCTCAGCGCGGCCTCAAAGGCCGTGCAACCAACCAGCCTCGCCCCAAGACTGCATCAAGGCCCGTGCTCCCGCGCTGGTGCGTTCCACATCCTGCCGGCTCAGGCGGCGCTCATCCGCCAAGCGGCGCATCAGCGTGGCATCGCGCCCTGAGGCACTGAAACTCTCGCCATTGATGAAAATATGACGCGCATCAAACATCATTTTGGTCCTGCGGTCCAGACACACCGGGCCTGTTGAATCAACGCCAGCCAACTCAACGGGTTCAAACCACACATTGGCTTTGGGTTCGGTCAAGTATTCGCCCAGCGCTCGACCCAAAACCTCGGGATTCTTCAAGGCCCCTTGCAACGCCTCTTGCGCAAATGCCACCATTTGAGCGGGAATTTCACCTGGTTGCGTCACAGCCTCCTGGCCGGGGTCTTTGTAAACCGCCACGCCCACCGCCTCTTCCGCGTCTTCTGCCAAGCGCTGCAACAACTCGCGCGCCAACTCGCCCTTGTTGGGCTGGCGAAAACCGATGGAGTAAGTCATGCACTCGCCCATGGCAATGCCGTCATGGGCATAACGCGGCGGCAAATACAACATGTCGCCCGGCTCCAAAATGAACTCTTCCTCTGGCACAAAGTTGGCCAGAATTTTTAACGGTACGTCGGGCTGCAAACTCAGGTCTTTCTGGCGCCCGATGCGCCAGCGCCTGCGGCCGTGCGCCTGCAACAAAAACACGTCGTAGCTGTCAAAGTGGGGGCCCACGCCGCCGGTGTCGGTGGCGTAGCTGATCATCAAGTCGTCCAGCCGCGCATCGGGCACAAAGCGAAACTGGTTCATCAGCGCGTGCACTGCGTCGTGTTGCAGGTCAACGCCCTGCACCAAAATGGTCCATCCCGGACGCTTCAAAGCCGGCAAGGCGCGGCGCTCAAACGGGCCGTGCTTGAAGCGCCAACCGGACGCCTCAGCAGAATCCTGAACGACCATGCGTGCTTGGCCATCCTCAAGCGAGGCCAATTCAAACAACTCAGTGCGGTCCAACAATGGCTTGAAGCCAGGAATGGCCTGTCGCACCAGCAGCGGCTTTTTCTGCCAATGGCGCTTCATGAATAATTGAGGACTTAGCCCGCCCAACAGGGCCAATGGCTGATTGATATCCATGCGAATCTCCGGTCATCTTGAGTGAAATGGGCAGGACGGCGCTGCCCGCGCGACGGGCCATGCTGTGCCCGGGGATAAATCATTAACGGATCAAACTGCGACAATTCTCCTATGGAAAACAAACAACACTATGTGGTCGCTCTGACCTGGACACTCCAAGACACCTTGGGTGAAGAATTGGACGTACTGGACGATCCTGTCGAATTTCTGGTGGGCGGCGATGATCTTTTTGACGTCATTGAAGAAGCGCTGCAAGGCCATGATGTAGGCGCGGAGATTCAACTGCAAATTGAGCCCGAGGAGGGCTTTGGCGATTTCAATGACCAGTTGATTTTTCTGGAGTCGCGCGAACTGTTTCCACCCGAACTGGAAGAAGGCATGACCTTTGAAGGCGCCTCACTGCCCGCAGGCTGCAATGAAGACGCGCCCAAAGACGCGCTCTACACCGTGACCGAAATTTACCCCGAGCACGTGGTGCTCGACGGCAACCACCCGCTGGCGGGCATTGCCTTGCGACTCACCATGAAAATCGAGGCGATTCGGGAGGCTACCGAAGAAGAAGTGGGCCGGGGTTCAGCAGGCACCGGCTTCTTCAAAATCCAGCCCGTGCATGCGGCTGCGCCGGGCAACAACACCCTGCATTGAGTCAGCTCAAGCCTGGCCGGTAGAGCCGTAACCGCCCTCCCCGCGCAGGCTTGCGGGGAATTCGGTGACCACATTGAACTGCGCTTGCACCACGGGCACGATGACCAGTTGGGCGATGCGCTCCATCGGCTCAATGGTGAAGGCCGTGGGGCTGCGGTTCCAGGCGCTGACCATCAGTTGCCCTTGGTAATCGCTGTCAATCAACCCGACCAAGTTGCCCAAAACAATGCCGTGCTTGTGCCCCAAACCCGAGCGCGGCAAGATGATGGCCGCAAAGTTCGGGTCGCTCAAGTAGATCGCAATACCCGTGGGCACCAACTGCCAAGCGTTGGGCGCCAGCGTCAACGGCCCCTCCAGACAGGCCCTTAAATCCAGCCCGGCGCTGCCGGGCGTGGCATAGGCTGGCAACTGACTGGCCATGCGCGAATCCATGATCTTGACATCAATTTTCATACTTTTAGGCCTCTAGCCCTTATCCTTATTGCGATGTTAGCTATCAATTGGCGAGCAAGCGTTAGCTTGTCATTGCGTGGCAACTCGACTGAACCCTGCGCATCGACCAGCAGCAAAGTGTTGTCATCCAACCCAAACGTGGCCGGGCCAATGTTGCCCACCAGCAGCGGCACCCCTTTTTTGAGGCGCTTGGCTTGGGCGTTACTCAGCAAGTCTTGGCTCTCGGCGGCAAAACCGACGCAATAAAGTTCGCCGCTGCGCCCGCGGGGGGACTGGGCCAAAGTGGCCAGAATGTCCGGGTTTTCCACAAAGGTCAGTGCTGGCACATCGCCAGAACCATCTTTCTTGATTTTTTGAGCAACCGCTTGGGCGGGGCGCCAGTCAGCCACCGCAGCAGTTGCTATAAATAAAGTAGCTGAAGACGCTTGATCCACGGCGGCTTGATGCATATTTAGCGCTGATTTCACATCGATGCGCCGCACCCCGCGCGGCGTTGGCAGTTGCACGGGACCGGCAATCAGCGTGACCTCGGCGCCCGCTTCACTGGCAGCGCGGGCCACCGCAAAGCCCATTTTTCCGCTGGACAAATTGGTAATGCCGCGCACCGGGTCGATGGCTTCATAAGTGGGCCCGGCGGTGACCAGCACACGCTGGCCCAGCATTGTTTTAGGCTGAAAAAAGGCGACCAGGTCCTCCAGCAACTCCTGAGGCTCCAGCATGCGACCGTCACCGGTTTCGCCGCAGGCCTGGTCACCCTGCCCCACGCCCAACACGGTGGCACCGTCGAGCGTTAATTGGGCGACATTACGGTGGGTGGCCGGGTGGGCCCACATTTCGCGGTTCATGGCTGGCGCAAGCAGCAATGGCACCGTATCAAGCGGCCGAGCCAGACACATCAGGCTCAATAAATCATCGGCCCGCCCCTGCACCAGTTTGGCCATGAAATCGGCGCTGCATGGCGCAATCAACACAGCGTCGGCCTCGCGGCTCAGGTTGATGTGGGGCATGTTGTTGGGCGCGCGTGCATCCCATTGCGAGCCAAAAACCGGTCGGTTGCTGAGCGCCTGCATCGTCACCGGGGTGATGAACTGCTCGGCCGCCTCGGTCATCACCACCTGCACGGTGGCGCCCGCCTTGACCAGGCCCCGGCACAGCTCGGCCGCCTTGTAACAGGCGATGCCGCCGGTGAGTCCCAGAACAATATGTTTTCCAGCAAGGTCATTCATGGGGCGCAATGTAGCAGACCTGTTCGCCATTCTTGGGCACCTATAATCTTGTTTTACCACCTCCCCGAGCGTGCAGCTCCCTCTGACATGACCAAATTTGTCTTCGTCACCGGCGGTGTGGTGTCTTCCCTTGGCAAGGGAATCGCCTCAGCCTCCTTAGCAGCGATATTGGAATCGCGAGGCCTCAAAGTCACTTTAATCAAGCTTGACCCGTACCTCAACGTCGATCCCGGCACCATGTCGCCCATGCAGCATGGCGAAGTTTTTGTGACCGACGATGGCGCTGAAACCGACCTGGATCTGGGCCACTACGAACGCTTCGTGGAAACACGCATGCGCAAGGCCAACAACTTCACGACCGGCCAAATTTACAAAAGCGTGCTGGAGAAAGAACGCCGTGGCGACTACCTGGGCAAGACCGTTCAGGTCATTCCCCACGTGACCAACGAAATTCAGGATTTCATCAAGCGCGGCGCCCGCTTTGGCACGGCCGACGCGGTGGATGTGGCCATCGTTGAAATCGGTGGCACGGTGGGTGACATTGAGTCACTGCCGTTCCTGGAAGCCGTGCGCCAGATGAGCCTGAAGCTGGGCCCCAACAACAGCGCATTTGTGCATTTGAGTTATGTGCCCTGGATTGCGGCCGCCGGTGAACTCAAAACCAAGCCGACCCAGCACACGGCCAAGCAACTGCGCGAGATCGGCATTCAGGCCGATGCACTGATTTGCCGTGCCGACCGCCCGATTCCTGACGAAGAGCGCCAAAAAATCTCGCTGTTCTCCAATGTGCCCGACTGGGGTGTGATCTCCATGTGGGACGTGGACACCATCTACAAAGTGCCGCGCATGCTGCATGAACAGGGCTTGGACGGGCTGATTTGTGACAAGTTGCGCCTGAATACGCCGCCGGCCAATTTGAAGCGCTGGGATGACCTGGTGTACGAAACCGCCAACCCCAAAGGCACGGTCACCATTGCCATGGTGGGCAAGTATGTGGACCTGAGCGACAGCTACAAGTCGCTCAATGAAGCACTGCGCCACGCTGGCATGAAGAACCACGTGCGCGTCAAAATTGACTACATTGACTCCGAGACCATCACCCCGGACAGCGTGTCGCAACTGGCCCAGTTCGACGCGATTTTGGTACCGGGTGGCTTTGGTATTCGCGGTGTCGAGGGCAAGATTTGTGCAGCGCAATTTGCCCGCGAAAACAAAATTCCGTACTTGGGCATTTGTCTGGGCATGCAAGTGGCCACCATTGAGTTCGCCCGCCATGTGGCCGGTCTGCTTGATGCCAACAGCACCGAATTCGCCCCCAACAGCGCCAACCCGGTGATCGCCTTGATCACCGAGTGGCGCGACGAAGACGGCACCATCAAAAAGCGCAATGCCAGTTCTGACCTGGGCGGCACCATGCGCCTGGGTGCGCAAAGCTCGGATGTGGCCAAAGGCACATTGGCGCACAAAATCTATGGCGACGTGGTGACCGAACGGCACCGTCATCGCTACGAAGCCAACGTGAACTTCCTGGACACACTGCGCAAGGCAGGCTTGGTGATCTCGGCCCTGACGCAGCGTGAGCAACTCACCGAGATTGTGGAACTGCCACAGGACGTGCACCCCTGGTACATGGGCGTGCAGTTTCACCCTGAATTCAAGTCAACGCCATGGGACGGCCACCCGCTGTTCAATGCCTTTATCAAAGCAGCGCTGGACCATCAAGTGGCCAGCAACAACCAGAAAACGGTGGACTGATGAAACTCTGCGGATTTGACATTGGCTTGCAGCAACGCTTTTTCCTCATCGCAGGCCCCTGCGTCATTGAGTCTGAGCAATTGCAGATGGACACGGCGGGCACGCTGAAGGAAATCACCACCTCGCTGGGCATTCCCTTCATTTTCAAAAGCAGTTTTGACAAGGCCAACCGCTCCAGTGGCGGCACGTTTCGCGGCCCGGGCATCGACAAAGGTCTGGAGATTCTGGCCAAGGTGAAGCGGGAACTGAACGTGCCGGTTCTCACCGACATCCATTCCGAAGATCAGATCGCGCAAGTCGCCTCTGTGGTGGACGTGCTGCAAACGCCGGCGTTCTTGTGCCGCCAGACGGACTTCATCCGTGCGGTAGCGCAGTCGGGCTTGCCGGTCAACATCAAAAAGGGCCAGTTTCTGGCCCCAGGTGACATGAAGAATGTCATCGACAAGGCACGGGCTGCAGCACGGGAAAAAGG
>CAZLRQ010000017.1:8561-18129 GCA_964562035.1 uncultured Rhodoferax sp.
GACGGCCCCAACGCGGTGCCGCTGAAACACATGAAAGCACTGCTGGAGACGCTGGTGGCTTTGGATTACGTAACCAAAAAAACTCCATTCCTGGAGAACAATTTCAATTGAACCGATGCATCATGCGCGGCGAGGCCAATTAAACTGACCTTGAGATTGACAGGCTTAGATTTTGTATTTTTAGAAAGAGATGACATGAGCGCAATTGTTGACATCGTCGGTCGCGAAATTCTGGATTCGCGCGGCAACCCCACTGTTGAATGTGACGTGTTGCTGGAGTCCGGCACCATGGGCCGTGCGGCTGTACCGTCCGGTGCCTCCACCGGCAGCCGCGAGGCTATTGAGTTGCGCGATGGCGACAAGAGCCGTTACTTGGGCAAGGGCGTGTTGAAGGCGGTTGAGTACATCAACACCGAAATTTCTGAAGCCGTGCTGGGTCTGGATGCTTCCGAGCAGGCATTTCTGGACAAGACGCTGATCGACCTGGACGGCACCGAGAACAAGTCGCGCCTGGGCGCCAACGCGATGTTGGCCGTTTCAATGGCCGTGGCACGTGCCGCAGCTGAAGAGTCTGGACTGCCTTTGTACCGCTACTTTGGCGGCATGGGTTCCGTGCAAATGCCCGTTCCCATGATGAACGTGGTCAACGGTGGCGCGCACGCCAACAACAACCTTGACCTGCAAGAGTTGATGATCATTCCCGTGGGCGCCCCCAGCTTCCGCGAAGCGGTTCGCTACGGTGCCGAGGTGTTCCATGCCCTCAAATCAATCTTGCACGACAAGGGCATGAGCATCGCCGTCGGTGACGAAGGTGGTTTTGCGCCCAACGTGGACAGCCATGAAGCCGCCATCCAGCTGATTCTGCAAGCCATCGACAAAGCAGGTTTTGTGGCGGGTGAACAAATTGCGCTCGGCCTGGACTGCGCTGCCAGCGAGTTTTACAAAGACGGCAAGTACCACCTGGAAGGCGAAGGCTTGGTCCTGAGCTCTGAAGAGTGGATCAACATGATGGCCACCTGGGTGGACAAGTACCCCATCATCAGCATCGAAGACGGCATGGCCGAAAACGACTGGGATGGCTGGAAGCTGCTGACCGATCGCTTGGGCAAGCAAGTTCAGATCGTGGGCGATGATCTGTTCGTCACCAACACCAAGATTTTGAAAGAAGGCATTGACAAGGGCATTGCCAACTCGATCCTGATCAAGATCAACCAGATCGGTACGCTGAGCGAAACGTTTGCGGCCATCGAAATGGCCAAGCGCGCGGGCTACACCGCCGTCATCAGCCACCGCTCGGGCGAGACGGAAGACTCCACCATTTCCGATATTGCGGTGGGCACCAATGCCGGCCAGATCAAAACTGGCTCCCTGAGCCGTTCGGACCGCATGGCCAAGTACAACCAGTTGCTGCGCATCGAAGAAGACTTGGGCGAGATCGCGACCTACCCTGGCCGCGCTGCTTTCTATAACCTGCGTTAAGCCGGTTCGTGGGCCATCGCGCTGTCCCGCTTGCGCTGATCGCGCTGCTCATGATTCTTCATGGGCAGTTGTGGTTCGGCCGGGGCAGCGTGCCCAACGTGGCCGAAATGCAGGCAAAAATTCGAGCCCAAAACCAATTGAATCAACAGGCACTGCTGGTGAACAACCAGTTGAGTGCCGAAGTGCGTGACCTGAAAGAAGGCCTGGAGATGGTCGAGGAAAAAGCGCGACTGGAGTTGGGCATGGTCAAGCCCAACGAAATCTACGTGCATTTGGCCAAGTAGCCGACCAAGGTTAGCCCTCTGATGCAAATCGCCATTCTGGGGGCTGAGGGCACCGGCAAGACTTACCTTGCGCAAGCGTTGACTGAAGCGCTCGCTGTCTCCACCGCAAACTTTGTTCTGACGGATACGTCAGCGCTGATGACCGCCATTGACCGTAGCTTGCGGCTTGACGCCCCCGACACCCCCCCTGCTGCGCTGGCGCACCAGCACGTTAATGACCTCGTTCTGGTGATGGGGCTTGACCTGCCCTGGCTCGCCGATACCAGTGACCGGGATCGGCTGCTGAAGCGCTCCCGTGTCGACGCATGTCTGCGCCAGGTTCTGCAAGCAGCAAAGCTGAACTATGTGGTGATTTATGGTCAGGGCGCAGCCCGAACTGACTGCGCCTTGCAGGCCATTGCCCACCATGCGGGCCTGCCGCTAAAACAGCTCAGACCAGCATCGCCCTGGCAATGGAACTGCGACAAGTGCAGTGACGGCGCCTGCGAGCACCGCATGTTCACCGGGCGACTCAAGCTGGGTTCAGCCTGACCTACTGAACCAGATCGGTGGAAGGCGGCACGCCACCGCTCACCGTGAAAATCTGGGCCACATCCACCGGGTCAAAGTGGTACTGCACACCGCAAAACTCGCAACCCACTTCAATATTGCCGCGCTCGGCCAAAATGCTGTCCGCTTCCTCGCGGCCCAGCCCACGCAGCATGTTGCTCACGCGCTCACGGCTGCAAGTGCAAGAAAAATGCGGGCCCGCATCGCCCGTCACGGGCTCGAAATGAATAACGGTCTCTTCCCAGAACAGTCGCCGCAAAATGGTCTCGGCATCCAGCGTTAACAGTTCCTCGCGCTTGAGCGTCGACGCCAGCAAGGCAATGCGGTTGAAATGCTCGTTCAGGCCAATTTCATCTTCATTGGCCTCACTCACCAGACTGCCGGCGAGGTTGCCCACGCCTTCCAGCGGCAGGCGCTGAATCAGCAAACCCGCGGCCACCTCGCCATTGGCGGCCAGCACCAGTCGGGTGTCTAGCTGTTCGCTTTGCAGCATGTAGTGCTCCAGCACCTCGCTCAGCTTTTCCAGCGGCTGGCCATCGTCACCAAACAAAGGCACCACGCCCTGGTAGGGCTGCTGGCCCGGGAAGCGGGTCTTGGGGTCGAGCGTGATGGCGCACTTGCCGTCGTTGTGCACGTTCACCAACGCACTCAAGCTGGCCTGCTCGGCAATGTCACCAATCACAGTTGCTGTCGCACGCAAACCAAAATCGGGCTGAATCTCGGCTACGGCCAGCTTGACCGGGCCATCCCCAAAAATCTGCAAAATCAGTGAGCCATTGAACTTGATGTTGGACTGCATCAGGGTCGCCGCGGCCACCATTTCACCCAGCATGTTCTGCACCGGCTCCGGGTAGACCCCCGCCGCACCGCCTGAGGCGCGGCGTTTGAGTACCTCGGTCCAGGCGTCGGTTAAACGCACCAACACGCCGCGAACCGGCAAACCGTCAAATAAAAACTTGTGAATTTCAGACACGCCTATTTCCTAAAGAATCAACATTGCAACCGAGGGTCACTGTTTCAGCCAATTTTTTTCAGGCTGCTGCGAAAACGCTGGGCATTGGCCACGTAGTGCTGGGCACTCTTGCGCAAGCCTTCCAGTTGCTCAGGCGTCAACTGGCGCACCACACGGGCAGGGCTGCCCAGAATCATGGAGCCATCGGGAAACTCTTTGCCCTCTGTCACCAGCGAACCGGCGCCCACCAAACAACCCTTGCCAATTTTCGCGCCATTGAGCACGACGGCGCCAATGCCGATCAGGGAGTCGTCCCCAATCGTGCAGCCATGCAACATCACCTGGTGCCCCACCGTGACGCCCTCACCCACCGTCAAGGGCACGCCCGCGTCGGCATGCAAAACACTCTGATCCTGAATATTGCTGCCCCGCCCCACGCTGATTGGCGCCATGTCACCCCGGATCACCACACCAAACCAGATGTTGGCATCTTCGGCCAGCGTCACATCGCCCATCACCTGGGCGCTGTCCGCCACCCAGGCTGAGTCGGCAATGCGGGGTGCAACGCCCTCAAATTCGTAAATGGCCATGTCATTTCCTTTGTTCGACTTGCCTAGAATTGTAGGGATGGAACCCATGGCATGACGACTTCACTCCCTCACACCTCACTGCGCCAGCAAGCGCAACAGCTCTTATTGATCACCTGCCCGCTTGAAAAAGCCCGCAAGGTACGGCCCCTGGGGCAAGACTTGGCGCCTGGGTCGCTCCAATTCAACCCCCAAGCGCAACTCACGGCGCCGGCTGGCCTGCCCGGGCGACCCGATCGGCCGCTTCTGGTGCATCCATCGCAATTGAAAAACCGTGCGGTGGGCACGCTGGAGGGCCGCGCAGCACTGATTCATTCGCTGGCGCACATTGAGGCCAATGCGATCAACCTGGCACTGGACCTGGTGTGGCGTTTTGATGGCCTGCCCGAGCCGTTTTATGCGGACTGGCTGCAAGTCGCGCGTGAAGAAGCGCTGCATTTCCAATTGCTAAGCGACCATTTGCAAACCCTTGGCTTCGCCTATGGCGACTTTCCCGCCCACAACGGCCTTTGGGAAATGGCCGAAAAAACCAGTCACGACCTGCTGGCGCGGTTGGCGCTGGTGCCACGCACCCTGGAGGCCCGGGGTCTGGATGTGACGCCAGCCATCCAGAACAAGCTGATCTCGGTGGGCGACCGCGCAGGCGCGGCCATTCTGGATGTGATTTTGCGCGACGAAATCGGGCATGTGGCGGTCGGCAACCGCTGGTACCGCCACCTGTGCAGCTTGCGTCAGCTCGACCCCATTCAAACCTACGCCACACTGGCGGCCACCTATGGCGCCCGCGCCCTGCAAGGCCCGTTCAACCTGGTGGCACGCCGGGCCGCTGGCTTTGATGAAGCCGAATTGGCACTGCTGGTGGCCTGAATTCCAACCGTGACGCAACTTGCGCCCGGTGCGGTGGTCAATGCTCCGTAAAATGCGCCATCACCCCACTCTGGCGCCCCATGTCAAACACCCCCGAATCTGATTTTGAGCAAGACACGGTCCCGTTTGACCCCACCTCCATTGCGCGACAAGCCATTCTGGATGCGGACCGAGCGGTATTTGGCTACGAGTTGTTTGACCGCTCCATTCCCGCCAATGCACACACGGCAGCCAGCGACGCTGCCCTGCTGTTCAATGTGCTGTCGCACTCTGACACAGAGGCCCTGCTGGGGCGCAAAACCATCTTCATCAATTGCACCCACCAGACCTTGGCCGGTGGCCACCTGGAGCTGATTCCGCCAGACCGCGTGGTGCTGGAGATGTCACCCTTGCCAGCCCCTTCGGCTGAAGACATTGAAACCCACCTGCAAGCCCTGACCGAAATTCGCAAACGGGGCTTCAGGCTGGCGTTCAACTACACAGTGTTGACCAACACCTACGCCAGCTGGCTGCCCCTGGCCTCGTTCATCAAACTTGATCTGTCGCAGCTCAACGCGGGTGCGGTGGGCTCGGTCATCCAGCTGGCGCAAAAGAGTTCAACCGCCCGGCTGATTGCTGAAAAAGTGGAAACCGCCGAGCAATATGCGTTGGTCGCAGGCCTGGGCATCAAGCTCTACCAGGGCTACTGGTTTGCCCGGCCCGTGCTGATCAGCGGGCAGATCGTGCGCCCCGCCCAGGCGGCCATCATCCAGTTGATCAACCTGGTTCGCATGCAGGCCGACACCTTTGAAATTGAAGAGGTCTTGAAAAAGGACCCGACGCTGTCTTTCAACCTGCTGCGTTTCATCAACTCCGCCGGTTTTGGACTCGATTGCAAGATCACTTCGTTCCGGCACGCCGTGATGATTCTGGGCTTGAAGAAGCTCTTTCGCTGGGCAGCGCTGATGCTCGCCACCTCGCGCAACAGCAGCGGCTCCCCGGCGGTTGGCACCCTGGCGGTGGTGCGCGGACGGCTGATGGAGTTGCTGGGCGCGGAGCTGCTGGCACCGGATGAATGCGACAACGCCTTTGTGGTGGGCGTGTTTTCATTGTTGGACACCATGCTGGGCATTCCCATGGCGCAGGCATTGGAGTCCATTTCATTGCCCGAAAACGTGGTGGACGCGCTGCTCTACAACACCGGCCCTCTGGCCCCTTTTCTGGCACTGTCCAAAGCCTGCGAGAGTGCCGACGATGCCGCTTTTGCCAGCCTGTCCGAGTCACTCCATCTGACCAACCAACAGGTCAACTGGGCGCACCTGCAAGCCCTGTCCTGGGCTGAAACCCTGACCGAATAAGCCGCAGGCGGGCAAGGCGCAGGCTCTGTCAGCCGCGTGGGTGATGCTGGGCGTGCAACACCTTGAGCCGTTCGCGCGCCACATGGGTGTAAATCGTGGTGGTGGAAATGTCAACGTGACCCAGCAGCATCTGCACGGCGCGCAAATCAGCGCCGTGGTTGAGCAGGTGGGTGGCAAAGGCGTGGCGCAGCGTGTGCGGTGACAGTGGCGCCGTGATGCCGGCCGCCAACGCGTACTTTTTGACAATCATCCAGAACATCACCCGGCTCATGGCGCTGCCCGCCTTGACCCCGCGGTGCGTCACAAACAAATCTTCGCTGGGCTTGCCGGCCAATAATTCAGTGCGGGGGCCGTGCAGGTATCGGCCCAGCCAGACACTGGCCACTTCGCCAAACGGCACCAGACGCTCTTTGTTGCCCTTGCCAAACACCCGCAGCACGTTCTCGCTCAAGCTGATATTGAAAACTTTGAGCGTCACCAGCTCGCTCACGCGCAGGCCGCTGGCGTACATCAGCTCCAGCATGGTGCGGTCCCGCACGCCCAGCGGCGTGCTGGTGTCGGGGGCCGCCAGCAGCGCCTCCACCTGGCTTTCCGTCAGGGTTTTAGGCACGCGCAGGGCCTGGCGAGCAGCCTGCAGCTTGAGCGTGGGGTCGGCGGCAATCAACCGCTCGCGCAGCGCCCAGCGGAAATAGCGCTTGAACACCGTGAGCCGGCGGTTGGCGGTGGTGGCCTTGCTGGTGCTGTGCTGGGCAGAGAAATAGGCGTCCAGATCGCCCTGCACGGTGGCCATGAGGGTCTGGCCCCGGCCCGCCAGCCAGCCCGCGTAAAGGGTCAGGTCGCGCCGGTAGGCCGAGAGGGTGTTTTTTGACAAACCCTCCTCCAGCCACAGCGCGTCAGTGAAGGTGTCGATGGAGGGGTCAGGCGCACCAGCAAGGCCGGTCAAGCGGGGTAATTTCATGCGGGCAATATACACAGTCAGCGCCGGTACAAGCCCTGGCAAACCAGGCACGGGCGGCCGGCACGCCCACCTGGCGCTGGTATTCTCACGCGGTGAATTACGCCCAACTGCTTTTCCCCGACTTTTCCCTGATCCTCATAGGCTACCTGGTGTGCCGCTACACCGCACTGAACCGCACGGTGTGGGCACAGGTGGAAACGCTGGTGTACTTTCTGCTGTTCCCGGTGCTGCTGTTTCATTCGATCGTGAAAAGCCCGCTGGACATTGGCGCGGCGTCCAGCCTGATTGGGGCGGGCTGGGCCTTGGGCTTCACCGGCATTGCGCTGGCCTACGCCATGCCCTACTTGCCCTGGCTGGGGCAACACATAGAGCGCCGGGCCCATGCGGCCAGCGCGCAAGTGGCGTTTCGCTTCAACTCCTTTATTGGGCTGGCGCTGGCCGAGCGACTGGCCGGCCCGCAGGGACTGCTGCTGATTGCTGTTTTGATTGGCGTGTGCGTGCCGCTGTTCAATGTGGCGGCCATCTGGCCCATGGCACGCCACGCCCAGCAGGGTTTTCTGCGCGAACTCGTTCGCAACCCGCTGATCATTGGCACCGCCGGTGGCCTGCTGGCCAATCTGCTGGGGTTCAGCATGCCGGTCTGGCTGGAGCCCACCGTGAGCCGCATTGGCGCGGCGTCGCTGGCGCTGGGCCTGATGGCCGCCGGCGCGGGCATGCAACTGGGCACGCTGTACAAGGCCAAGGCGCTGGCCGTGGGGGTGCTGAGCATCCGGCATTTCCTGCTGCCGCTGGCGGCGCTGGGCTTGGCCCGGCTGTTTGGGCTCGACCCCGTGCAGACCACCATGCTGCTGGCTTTTTCTGCCCTGCCCACGGCGTCGAGTTGTTACGTGCTGGCCGCCCGCATGGGCTACGACGGGGCGTATGTGGCAGGGCTGGTGACGCTGTCGACCCTGCTGGGCGTGGCCAGTTTGTCGTTTGCGCTGGGCGTGTTGCGCTTTGTTTGACCTGCACATATTCCATTTTTAGGACTTGCCATGAAACTTGCCGGCCTGCACCACGCCGCCATCATTTGCGCGGACTACCCGCGGTCCAGACAGTTTTATGTGGAGGTGCTGGGCTTGCGGGTGGTGGCCGAAACCTACCGCGCGCCGCGCCAGTCTTACAAACTGGACCTGGCTTTGCCCGACGGCACCCAGCTCGAACTGTTCTCTTTCCCCCACCCACCCGCGCGCCCCTCTTACCCGGAGGCCTGCGGGCTGCGCCACCTGGCTTTTTCAGTGGCTGACCTGGGCGCTTGTGTGGCGCACCTGCAGGCCCAAGGCGTGGCGGTGGAGCCGGTGCGCGTGGATGAACTCACCGGCCAGCGCTTCACCTTTTTTGCCGACCCGGACGGGCTACCGCTGGAGTTGTACGAATCCATTTGAAGAAACGCCACCCGACGCCGAACGCTATTTTATCAATAGCTACTCACGCTTACTGCATAAGGGCTAGAGGCCTAAAAGGCTTATAAATAGGCCCCTGCGTGAGAACCTTGCGCCAGTGCCCACTGCACATGCTCTTGCACCAACGCGCTGGGGTGCTGGCTGCGGGTCATCAAAGCCACGCGCAGGGAAGCCGCCAACTCGGGCGGGGCGCCAGCGCAGGCATTGCCCAGCGCCACCGCTATGTTGCGCAGCCAGCGCTCGTGGCCAATGCGCCGGATCGGGCTGCCTTCAGTGAAGCGCAAAAACTCATCCTCGGTCCAGGCGAACAGCGTGGCCAACTGGCTACCGGCCAGGCCCTGGCGCTCGTCAAAGTCAGGCAAGGCGCTGCGCTGGGCGTATTTGTTCCAGGGGCAAATCAGCTGGCAGTCGTCGCAGCCATAAATGCGGTTGCCCAACAGCGGGCGCAGTTCCAGCGGAATGGGCCCGGCGTGTTCAATCGTCAAATACGAAATGCAGCGCCGCGCGTCCAGTTGGTGCGGCGCCACAATGGCCTGCGTGGGGCACACGTCGATACACGCCTGGCAACTGCCGCAGTGCCCGGTCACGGGCTCGGTGGGGGGCAGCGCCATATCCACCAAAATCTCACCCAAAAAAAACGTCGACCCCGCCTCGCGGCTCAACAGCAGCGTGTGCTTGCCGCGCCAGCCCAGGCCGCTGCGCGCGGCCAGCTCGGCCTCCAGCACCGGCGCCGAATCAGTGAACACACGGTGGCCAAACGGCCCCAGCTCAGCGGCCATGCGGTCGCTCAACTGTTGCAAACGTTTACGCATGACCTTGTGGTAGTCCCGCCCGCGGGCGTAGACAGAAACAATGCCCTCGGCGGGGCGGTTCAGGCGGTCAAACTCCAGCGCCTGCCAGCCCGGCGGCGTGGCCGCGGGCAGGTAATCCATGCGGGCGGTGATGACGCTGACCGTGCCCGGCACCAGCTCGGCCGGACGGGCCCGTTTGAGGCCGTGCGACGCCATGTAAGCCATGTCGCCATGAAAACCGCGGGCCAACCAGGCTGATAATCCCTTTTCAGATGAAGACAAATCCACCCCGGCCACGCCTATTTGTGAAAATCCCAGTTCA
>CAZLRQ010000018.1:0-13201 GCA_964562035.1 uncultured Rhodoferax sp.
GCGCTGGTCTTGTTGCCGCTGGTGGCCTTGATGTTGGCATGGGCCATTCGCCGGGGCTTGGCGCCGGTCAATCAGCTCTCGCAGGACATTGCCGCGCTGGATGTGGACACGGGCCAGATGCTCGCGCCCGGGCAGCGTTATCTTGAATTAAGCAGCACCGTGCAGGCGATCAACGCCCTGGTACAGCGCTTGCAGGTGCAAGCCCAGCGCGAACGGCGCTTTACTTCTGATGTGGCGCATGAGTTACGAACACCCCTGACCGCCCTGGTATTGCAATCCCGTTTGACACGCGAGGGCCGCACGCCCGAGCAGCGTGAGGCGGCGGCCGCGCAAGTGGAGCGGGAGGCCCTGCGTTCGGGCCGCATCTTGTCGCAGTTACTGGATTTGGCGCGCGCCGAAGGCCTGAACCGGCAGCCTCTGGAGCGCGTGGACCTGTGCGCTTTGGCGCTCAGCGTGGTGAGCGAACAGGCGCCCATGGCCCATGAACTGGGGCAAGACCTGGGGCTGGAGGCGCCGCCCCAACCCGTCTGGGTTCAGGGCCACACGACCATGCTGGAGTTGGCACTGCGCAATTTGGTGGACAACGCGATTCGCCACACGCCCTCGGGCACCCAGATTGAGGTGCGCATTGAACGCACTGCTACCGGCGAAACCGTGTTGTCGGTGAGTGATGACGGTGCCCGGGCGGGGGCCGCACGGGCGAGCCAGCCTGGCCTGGGCATTGGCCTGACGCTGGTGCGTCGCATTGCCGACTGGCATGGTGTGGCCTTGCAAACCGACCCGCCACAGCCGCCCCTGACGACACGGTTTGCGCTGGTCTGGCCAGACTTGGTTGCTTGATCGTCCCAGCCGCGGTTGTTTCAGGGCAGGGCTTCAGGCAGGTACAAACCGGTGCCACAGGGCACCGGCCCACACTGCGGTGGCAAATACCAGGCTCAGCAACACGGCCGCACTGCCCAGGTCTTTGGCCTTTTTTGACAGCGGGTGGCGCTCCAGGCCGATGCGGTCAATGGCTGCTTCCACGGCCGTGTTGAGCAACTCCACCACCATCAGCGCCACCACGGCGCCGGCCAGCACGGCCCGTTCTACCCAAGTGCTGCCCAGCCAGCAGGCGAGGGGCAACAAGACGAAAGCGGCCACGGCCTCCTGGCGAAAGGCGGGCTCGGCCCAGCCAGCCTTCAGCCCCTGCGCCGAGTAAGCAAAGGCATGGACCAGGCGCTTGAGGCCGGTCTGTTTGATGTGCTGTTCCAACGCTGTGTTCCTCAGACCGACGGGTGTGTGCAGCCCGTCAGTATCGATTTATCTTTGGCCAAGACCTGGGTTTGAACACCCGCCAGGTCCAGCACGGTGTGGAACAGATTGTCGTGCGACCAGGGTTTTTGGGTTTGTTGCTGCAGGCAGGCGGCGTCGAGCTTCAGGTTGTGGGCAAAGGCCGGCGACATCCAGGTCAGCATGGGCACATGGGTTTGCTCCTTCGGTGCAAAGCTGTAAGGCATGCCATGCAGGTACAGGCCTTTTTCGCCCAGCGATTCACCGTGGTCTGACACGTACAGCAGCATGGACGGCCGGTTCTGGGTCTGCAGCCAGGCAATGGTGTCGGCCAACAGGGCGTCGGTGGCGCGCAAGCTGTTGTCATAGGCGTTCACGATGGCTTGTTGCGGGCAGTCTTGCAAGGTGTTGCTGGCGCATTCGGGCAAAAAGGCTTTGAGTTTGGCTGGTGAGCGCTTGTAGTACGCCGGGCCATGACTGCCCATCTGGTGCAGCACGACCACTGTGCCGTGGGCGTTGGCTGTGGCTGTTTGTGCCGCCAGTTGGGTTGGCAGGGCGCGCAGAAGGGCAGCGTCTTGGCATTCGCCGGCCTCGCACAGGTCGGGTAGGTTGAGCGTGCTCACCTGGACGTGGGGCACCCGGTCACACACGCCTTTGCAGCCCGACTGGTTGTCCAGCCACAGCACGCCCAGCCCGGCACGCTGCAGCACATCCAGCAGGCTCTCAAACCGCGCGTCGGTGGCGGTATAGGCCGGGCGGTCCAGGTGCGAAAACATGCAGGGCACCGAGGTTTCCGTATTGGTACCGCACGATTGCACTTGGCTGAAATAGGCCAGGTTGCCTTGTGGCTGCAATGCCTTGAGGCGCGGTGTGGTGTCGCGGCCGTAGCCACCCAGACCAAAGTTGGCCGCGCGTGCGGTTTCGCCCACCACCAGCACGATGAGGGGCGGCTGGTTGAGGTTGCCCGCTGGCAGGGCCAGCCGCGCGTCGGTGCCGATGGCCTGCAGCGGCTGCTGCGCCCGGCGTGCTTCGCCCACCGAGTGGCGCCCAATGGCATACACGGTGTTGTAGGGGTTGATCATGTAGCGCAGTGATTTGTGGTTGCGCATCAGGGACGCCAGGTCTTGAAACGTCAGCCACAGCACCACCACCGCCACCAGCAAACCCAGCAGCGCCCCCGCAGCTTGGCGTGGCAGCAAGGCGCGCAGCGGCTGTGGCCGGATGGGTTGACGCCACAACCAGATGCCTGGCAAAACCACCCCCAACAGCAGCACCAGGGCCATGCTGGGCGAGAGCAGGTCGCGCACCTCGCGCACATCGGTGCCGGCAATGTTGGCCACCATGCTGGGGTCAATCACCACCCCATAGGTGACCATGAAATAACTGCTCGCGCTGGCGGTGACCAGCAGCAACAGCCCCACCGGCTTGAGCCAGCGCGGCCAAACCAGCAGCGCCAGCGTGGCAAACAGCACGGCGGCCAGCACCACCGCCAGGCCGATGGCCCCCAGCAGGGCACGGGACGTGTGCAGTTCAGGCAAGCGCCACAGCGCCAGCCACAAGGGCAGGTTGCCCAGTGTGCTGAGCCACACGGCCAGCACCAGCAGCAGCGTGCTGGGGTGCCAGGCGGTGAATGTGGGGGGCTTGGCAGGGGTGGCGGATGAAGCGGTGGCAGTCGCCGGGGTCAGGTAGGCACGGGTCATGCGCCCATTGTTGGCGCCCAGTCTTATCGCAACATTAACCCGGCGCCGTCAGGGCGCGGTCGCCTCAAGGCTTCAAAAAGGCGCTCAAGGCCGCCAGCATCGGCTCCGGCGCCTCGGTCATTTGGTGGTGCCCGCAGGGCAGGTGGACGACTTGGGCATGTTGCGCCGCGTTGATGAGTGCCTGTGCCGCCTTGGGTGGCGTCATTTGGTCTGCGCTGCCCAGCACAAACAGCACCGGGCAGGCCACCTGGCGCATGGCTTCGACGCCTCGCGTGTAGTCATCGCAGGCCTTGAACCCGGTGTGAAACAGGTTCACCTTGGGGTTGCTGGCCAGCACGCGGCGCCCCAGCGCCATCGACGCACCGTAAACCCAGGTGCCGGGCCCGAGGGCCGAGGGCGGTGGCGCCAGGGTGGCGCGTGAAAAAATATTGACCATCTCCAGCGCCTTCATGGGCTCGTCCAGCGAGGACGCCAGCAAGGCCGGCGACACCGCCATTGGAAAAGCCGTACCGACCAGCACCAACTGGCTGACCCGACCTGGTGCGCGGGCGGCTGCTTCCAGCGCCACCAGCGAGCCCAGGCTGTGGCCCACCAGGGCGGCTTTTTTAAGACCGGCAGCGTCCATCAGCGCAATCACAAAGTCCGCGGTAGCTTCGACCGACGCACACGGCGGGCCCTCGCTGCGGCAGTGGCCAGGCAGGTCCACGGCCAGCACATTCCAGCCGTGGTGGGCCAGGGAGCGGGTTTGCAAAATCCACACGCTGTGGTCGTTCAGCACGCCGTGAATAAAGATGACCGTGGGCTGGGCGGCGTCAAAAGACTTGCCGCCGGTGTAGCAGTAGGTGCTGTGGCCGTTCACGTTGAGCTTCATGCGGCGCCTCCCGACGCCTTCTCAGCCGTTTTAAGGGCGCGTTTCAGGTCGTCAATCAGATCGTCCGGGTCCTCCAGGCCAATGCTGAGGCGGATCGTGCCCTGGGTGATGCCGCCACTGGCCAGTGCCTCGTCGCTCATGCGGAAATGCGTGGTGCTGGCCGGGTGAATCACCAGGCTGCGGCAGTCGCCCACGTTGGCCAGGTGGCTGAACACCTTGAGGCTTTCGACAAACGCTTTGCCTTGGTGGCGGCTGCCTTTCAGATCGAAGCTGAAGACCGAGCCGGCACCGCGGGGCAGCAGCTTTTGCGCCAGCGCGTGGCTGGGGTGGCTCTCCAACAGGGGGTGGCCCACGCGCGCCACAAAAGGCTGCCGGGTTAAAAATTCCACGACCTTGCGGGTGTTGCTCATGTGGCGCTCCATGCGCAGCGACAGGGTCTCCATGCCCTGCAAAATCAGCCAGGCCGAGTGGGGGCTCAGGCAGGCACCAAAGTCGCGCAAACCCTCGCGCCGGGCGCGCAGCAAGAAGGCGCCCACGGTGGACTCTTCGCTGAACACCATGTTGTGAAAGCCCGCATAGGGCTCAGTCAGCTCGGGGAATTTGCCCGAGCGGTCCCAGTCAAAGCGGCCGCCGTCGACCACCAGGCCGCCAATCACGGTGCCGTGGCCACTCAAAAACTTGGTCGCCGAGTGGTAAACCAGATCAGCCCCATGTTCAAACGGTTTGATCAGCCAGGGCGAGGTGAGGGTGGAGTCCACCAGCAACGGTACACCGGCTTCATGCGCGATGGCGCTGACGCTTTCAATGTCCAGCACTTCCAAGCCGGGGTTGCCCACGGTTTCGCCAAAAAAAAGTTTGGTGTTGGGCCGCACGGCTGCGCGCCAGCCGTCCAGGTCGCCGGGTTTTACAAAGGTGGTTTCAATGCCGAAGCGGCGCAAGGTGTAGTGCAGCAGGTTGTGCGAGCCGCCGTACAGCGCGGCGCTGGCCACCATGTGCGCGCCCGCGCCCATCAGCGTGGCAATGCTCAGGTGCAGCGCCGCCTGGCCACTGGCCGTGCTGATGGCGCCAATGCCCCCTTCCAGCGCCGAGATGCGCTGCTCCAGCACCGCGTTGGTCGGGTTGCTGATGCGGGAGTAAACATGGCCGGCGCGCTCCAAGTTGAACAGCGCGGCGGCGTGATCGCTGGACTCAAACACAAAGGAGGTGCTGAGGTGAATAGGCACCGCCCGTGCCCCGGTGGTGGGGTCGGGTGCGGCACCGGCATGCAGTGCCAGCGTGTCAAAACCGGGGTCTGAGTAGCCGGGCATGGGTTTCCTTGTTCGAGAGTCAGAAATTTAGCCCCATTCCCTGCGGCCCGGGGTATCGAAGCCGCTTATTGTGGGCTATATTTCGACCACAAAGGGCGATTGCAGCCTGTCAACAAGTCGAGAGGAACACCATGAAAGTCAGCGATATCCTGCGCGTCAAGGGCAGCACCTTGTACACCGCCAACCCCGATGAGCCTTTGTCACGTGCCCTGGGCCTGATGGCTGAGCGCGACATTGGCTCACTGGTGGTCATGGAGCATGGCGACCTGGTGGGCATGCTGACGTTTCGGGAGGTGATTCAGACTGTGGTGAAAAACGGCGGCGCCATTGGCACCACCACCGTTCGCACCGCCATGGACGACCACCCGTTGACCTGCACCACCGAGACTGACATGGACGAAGTCCGCCGCATGATGCTGGAGCGCCACGCCCGCTACATGCCGGTCATGAACCAGAAAATGCTGATGGGCGTGATCAGCTTTTACGACGTGGCCAAGGCCGTGGTGGACAGCCAGAACTTCGAGAACAAAATGCTCAAGGCCTATATCCGCGACTGGCCAGGTGGCGCAGAAGAGGCCGAGTCCAGCCCAACGCTCTGACCTTGGCGTGCCACGCCAACCGGGTTACCCCAGACTGGCGTGAATCATCTCCCGCACACGCGGGTAAATTTGCTGGTTCCACTTGCGACCACTGAACACACCATAGTGCCCGACCCCGGTTTGCACATGGTGTGTTTTCATATACGGCCGAATACCGGTGCACAGGTCTTGCGCCGCCACGGTTTGTCCAATGGCGCAAATGTCGTCGCGCTCGCCCTCCACAGTCATTAGCGCCGTGCGGCGGATCGCCCCCGGGTTAACGAGGCGGTCTTTGTAGGTCAGCTTGCCCAGTGGCAGGTCATAAGTCTGAAACACCTTTTCCACCGTTTCCAGGTAGAACTCGGCTGGCAAGTCGTTCACGGCCAGGTACTCGTCGTAAAACACCCGAATGACGTTGGCCTTCTCCACATCGCCGTCCACCAGATGCTGGTACATGTCCTTGAATGAGGTTTTGTGGCGGTCCAGGTTCATGCTCAAAAACGCACTGAGCTGAATGAAGCCCGGGTACACCCGGCGCCCAAAACCAGCGTGGGGCAGGGGCACCCGGCTGATCAGGTTCTTTTCAAACCATTCAATGGGTTTGCTGATGGCCAGCTCGTTCACCTTGGTGGGGTTGACGCGGCAGTCCACCGGGCCGGCCATCAGGGTCAGGCTGCGTGGCTGGGCCGGGTGGTTGTCCTCCGCCATGATGGCGGTGGCCGCCAGTGCCGCCACACACGGTTGGCACACGGCCACCAAGTGCGCGCCGGGACCAATGGTTTCGGTAAAGCGAATCATGTGGTCGATGTAATCGTCCAGCCCAAACGCGCCGTGGTTCAAGCCCACGTCCCGGGCGTTGTGCCAGTCGGTGATGTAGACATCGTGGTCCTGCAGCAGGGTGCGTGCAGTTTCACGCAACAAGGTGGCAAAGTGACCCGACAAGGGGGCCACCAGCAGCACGGGCGGTTGGTAGGGCAGGTCGGCGGGCGTGTCTTTTTTGAAGCGCAGCAGGGTTCCAAAAGGCAAAGTCAGGATGCTTTCTTCGGTGACAGCCAGCTCCCGCTCCCCCACCTTGACCGAAGTGATGCCGTAAGCCGGGCGGGCGTGGGTGAGTCGCAGGCGCGAGAAAACGTCCATGGCGGCTGACATTTTTCGCACCAGGCTGCCCTCGGTCTGGTCGAGCCACAGCGCGGCACTGCTGCTTTGGGCCAGCAGGCGAAAGGGCGCCAGCAGGTCGTTTTGCGTTTGGTAGGCCTGGTAAAGCATGGCTTTCCTCAAAAAATCAAGCGCGTTGCTCGGGTGTTGCCGCTGAACGCAAGTTGCGCGCCAGCGTGTTGCCGTGGTGTGCAGGTTGGCATAACCCTTGCACGGCGTTCACACGATGCCTCGCATGTCCAGCACCCAAGGAGCAATTTCCATGACCCAAGCCGTCTTGACGATCAGCAGTAAAAACTATGGTGCCTGGTCCCTGCGGGGCTGGCTGCTGGCCCGGCTGGCGGGGCTGGCGTTCACTGAAGAAATCATTTCGCCCGATGACCCGGCCATGAAGGCCGAGATGTTGTTGTTGTCGTCCAGCATGCTGGTGCCGGCCTTGCAGCATGGCGATGTGAAGGTGTGGGACACCCTGGCCATCGCCGAATACCTCAATGAAATCAAGCCCAAAGCGCAGTTGCTGCCCGCCGACATCAAGGCCCGGGCCCACTGCCGGGCGGTGTGCGGCGAGATGCACTCAGGCTTTGCCTCATTGCGCTCCTCGCTGCCCATGAACATCAAGGCGCATTTTCCGGGCTTCAAGGTCTGGTCACGGGCACAGGGCGATATTGACCGGGTGCTGGAAATCTGGAGCGAGTGCCTGAGCACCTATGGTGGCCCTTACTTGTTTGGCAAACAACCCACGGTGGCCGACGCCATGTACGCGCCGGTGGTCACCCGTTTTTTGACTTACGACGTGGCCCTCAACCCGGTTTGCGTCGCGTACTGCCAGCGCATCATGCGTCTGCCCGCGATGCAGGAGTGGGTGGCTGCGGCCCAGGCTGAGCCGGAAGAGATTGACGAACTGGACGCGGAGTTCTGAGGTCTGCCGCGCCCGCCCGGTATGCCCGTCAGGGGGGCACTATTGGGCTGTCACTTCCAGGGTGTGGGCGCCGGAATGGCACACACGGGCTCCACATCCACCGATTTGAAGTCGGCGGGTGACACGATTTCCAGATATTCCATGTCGGGCGAATAGTCAAACAGGTAGTGACGAATACCGGGGCGCTGGTGCACCACGTCACCGGCCTCCACCAGCGTCTCCTTGTCTTCGTACATGAAGCGCGCCCAGCCTTTGGTCATGATCACAATCTGGAAATCTGCCTCATGCCGGTGCCAGCCGGTGCCTGTTTCTGGTGCCATATTGGCCCGAACAAGGTGCGCGATGACCTTGCCGTTGGTGGCCTCGGCCACGCCCAAGTCGCGGTATACAAAAAAATCACGCAAACCGCCGGGCACAAACGCCGTGTCGCCTTCCTTGACGTGAGAAAACTGGGTGGGTGCGTAGTCTGGCATGAGCGAACTCCTGGTTAAGAAAAGGAATGGTGCGATGCAGCATCTAGCAGGAACTGTTCCAGCAACAAGGGCTGGGCGGCCGCTTTTCTGGTGCGTTGGCGTCGGGGATAATCTGGGGCATGAGCGGCAATACATTTGGACATTTATTCGCAGTCACCAACTTTGGTGAATCCCACGGCCCGGCCATTGGCTGCGTGATTGACGGCTGCCCGCCGGGCATGAGCTTGTGCGAGGCCGATATTCAGCCCGACCTGGACCGCCGGCGTCCGGGCACCTCCAAGTTTGTGACCCAACGCAATGAGCCTGATGCGGTCGAGATTTTGTCGGGCGTCTATGAAGGAAAGACCACCGGCACCCCCATTTGTCTGCTGATCAAAAACACCGACCAGCGCAGCAAGGACTACGGCAACATCCTGGAAACCTTTCGCCCCGGCCACGCCGACTACACCTATTTTCAGAAGTACGGTATTCGTGACCCCAGGGGTGGCGGTCGTTCGTCAGCCCGGCTGACTGCACCGATGGTGGCAGCAGGCGCGGTGGCCAAGAAATGGCTGCTGGAACAGTACGGCACCCAGTTTCGTGGCTGCATGACGCAAATTGGCGACCAGACCATTGGTTTTGAGTCTTGGGAGCATGTGCCGACCAACCCGTTTTTTGCGCCCGTGGCTGACGTGTCCACGCTGGAAACCTACATGAACGCCTTGCGCAAGGGCGGCGATTCGTGCGGCGCGCGCATTCGCGTGTCGGCGTCCAACGTGCCGGTGGGTTTGGGTCAGCCGTTGTTTGACAAGATGGACGCTGACATTGCCTACGCCATGATGGGCATCAACGCGGTCAAAGGCGTCGAGATTGGCGCCGGGTTTGCCAGCGTGGCCCAGCGCGGCACCACGCACGGCGACTCGCTGTCACCGGAGGGCTTCAAGTCCAACAACGCCGGTGGCGTGCTGGGGGGTATTACCACCGGGCAAGACCTGGAGGTGTCGATTGCCATCAAGCCGACCAGTTCCATTTTGCAGCCGCGTGAGTCGATTGACGTGGCGGGTAACAGCACCGAAGTCATCACCAAGGGCCGCCACGACCCCTGTGTGGGCATTCGCGCCACGCCCATTGCCGAGGCCATGCTGGCCTTGGTGGTGATGGACCATGCGCTGCAGCACCGCGCCCAGTGTGGCGATGTGGCGACGCGCCTGCAGCCCATCAGGGCTTCGGCCTGAGCTGAGTCTCTTTAGCCCAGGCGGTCACGCCGGGCCAGCGCCGGGAACAGCTTGAACCAACTGGCGGCAATGAGCATGGTGCCCACGCCGCCCATCACCACCGAGCTGACCGGGCCAAACAGCGCCGCGGTGGCGCCCGATTCAAACTCTCCAAGCTGGTTCGACGCCCCAATGAAGATGGAATTGACGGCCGACACCCGGCCGCGCATTTCATCAGGCGTTTCCAGTTGCACCAGCGTCATGCGGGTCACCACGCTGATGCTGTCGGCCGCGCCGGTGACCACCAAGGCCAGCAGTGACAGGCCAAAGTGCGTGGACAAGCCAAACACCACCATGGCCAAGCCGAATACCCCCACCGCCAGCAGCAAGCGGGGCCCCACCCGGCGTTTGAGCGGCCAGCGCATGAGCACCAGCGACATGGCCAGCGCGCCCACGGCGGGTGCGGCGCGCAGCAGCCCCAGGCCGGTGGGACCGGTGTGCAAAATGTCACGCGCATAAATGGGCAGCAAGGCGGTGGCGCCGCCCAGCAGCACGGCAAACAGGTCCAGTGAGGTGGCGCCCAGCAGCACCTTGCTGCGCCAGACAAACGCTGCGCCGGCCAGCACCGTGTGCCAGTTGGCTGCCAGGTGCGAGGGCTTGTGGTGGTAGCGCACCCAAAGCGTCAGCACGCCAGACACCACCAGCAAGACCAGACAACTGGCGTACACCGTGTTGACGCCGGTGGTGTAAAGCACGCCACCCAGCGCCGGGCCGCCAATGATGGCGGCTTGCATGCCGCTGGAACTCAGGGCAATCGCCCGTTGCAGCAGACTGGGTGGCACCAGCATGGGCAGCAGCGCCTGCTGGGCGGGCATTTGAAACGCCCGTGCCACGCCCAGCACCACCGAAATCATCAAAATCAACTCCCGTGTGGCAAAGCCGCCCTGGGTGGCGGCCATCAGCAGCCCGGCCACTAGCGCCTGTCCCAGCATGCAGCCGGCAAAAATGCGGCCGCGGTGCCAACGGTCGGCCAGGTGGCCGGCCGGTAGCGTCATCACCAGCGCCGGCACAAACTGGAACAGGCCGACCAGCCCCAGGTCCCAGGCGCTGGACGTGATGTCGTACATGTGCCAGGCCACCGCCACCATCAGCATCTGGTTGGCCGTGACACCCGCCAGGCGGGCCAGCCAGAAGCGGACGAAGGCTTGGTGGGTGAAGAGTTGGGCGAGGCGGGTCTCAGGCATGAACCGAGCTTATCAGCGCGCTGGCCCCGTCAGCCGCGATGCAGGGCGCCCACTGCCATCAGACCAACGCGCGCACCCAGGCCAGAAAATCCGCCTGCATCTCGGCGCTGATGCCGTGGTCGATGGGGTACAGGTGGGTCTGGTGCGGCACGCCCAGGTCGCTCAATAACTGGTCCGAACGCTGCGCCCACGCCACCGGCAGTTTGGTGTCGTGCTCGCCATGGCCAATGAAACCCTGCAGGTGCGCCAGACGAGAGGCCTCAGCGATGTGGGGCGCCAACTCGGGCAGGATGCGCCCGGACAGCACGCCAAAACCGGCCACTGTTTCAGGCTCGCTCAGGCCCACGCTGGCGCTCAGGATGCCGCCCTGACTGAAGCCGGCGATGACCGTATTCTTCGGGGCCACGCCATAGGCCGACTGCAGTTGCCCCACAAAGCGGATCAGCGCCAGGCGGCTGGCCTCGGCTTCAGCCGCCTCAATGCGCGGGCCGCTGGCGGTGAACGCCACGCGGAACCAGCCAAACTGGCCTGGTGCGAACTCCAGCGGGCCGCGCGGCAGCACCACCAGGGTGTCACGGCCCAGCCCTGCGGCCAGCCCGGCGAGGTTCATTTCCGAGCCACCGACCCCGTGCAGCAAGATCACGCAGGCTTGTGGGGCCGCCGGTGCCGGCTGCTGCAGGCGAAACGCCAGTTCAAAGTCAGGGCCACTCTGCAGGGCGCCGAGCGTGCTCATTGCGCTGCTCCCGCCGTCAGGCCCCAGGCGTAGGACTCCATCGACAAAATGCCGTTGGTGATGCCGCCATCAATCAGGTGCACGGCTTCGTCTGCCGTGTGCGCGCCCATGGCCACCAGCAGCGGCAGGTAGTGTTCTTCGGTGGGGTGGGCGCGCTGGGCGTGCGGGGCCAGGCGGGCGTAGTCCACCAGGCTTGGCGCGTCGTTGGCGGTCACCGCCTGGCGAATCCAGTGGGTGAATTCCACCGCGTAGTCGGCCGCTGGCACGTTGCCCTGGCGGTACTCGTACAGGTTGTGCGTCATGCTGCCGGAGGCCATGATCAGCACCCCTTGCGCCCGCAGCGGTGCCAGGGCCTGGCCCAGCGCCAAGGCTTGCGCGGTGGTCAGGCTGTGCGGCATGGAGACTTGAAACACCGGAATCTGCGCACGGGGCAGCAAGTGGCGCAAGGGCACCCAGGCGCCGTGGTCCAACCCGCGGTGCGCTTCCACGCCCACGTTCCAGCCCGCTTTTTGCAGCAGTTCAGCGGTCAGGGTTGCAAGCGCAGGCTGTCCCACAGCGGGGTACTGCAAGTCATACAGCGCCCGGGGGAACCCACCAAAGTCATGCACGGTTTCAGGCTGGGCGGTGGTCATGACCTGAACCTCGCGGGTTTGCCAGTGGGGCGACACCACCAGCACGGCTTTCACGCCGCTGAGTTGCTGGCCCAAGGTGGTCAGTTGGGGGCCCAGGCGGCCGGGCTCCAGGGCAAAGGTGGGGGCACCGTGCGAGATAAAGAAAACCGGGGCTGGGCTTGAGTTCATGGTGTGTTCCATTCAGTGGCGCAGGGCTTGTGCCAATGGATGTACTTTAAAACCGATTCAATCCAGGATAAAGCAGCTAATATGAGATTCATTGTTTCTCTGGGTAACACAATGGATCGTTTTTTGGAAATGCAAACCTTCACCACCGTGGTGGATGCCGGCAGCTTTGTCAAAGCGGCTGAGACCCTGGCGCTGTCCAAAGCGGCGGTGTCGCGCTATGTGGCCGAGCTGGAGGCGCGCCTGGGCGTGCGCCTGCTGCACCGCACCACCCGACGGCTCTCGCTGACCGAGGAAGGGCAGGTGTTTTACGCGCGCAGCAAAGAGTTGCTCAGCGGCGTGGCCGAGGCCGAGGCCGAACTCACCTCGCGCAGCGTCAACGCCAGCGGGCTGCTGCGCATCAACGCGCCGGTGACCTTTGGCATCTTGCACCTGGCGCCCTTGTGGGGTGTTTTTCGGGGCCTTCACCCCAAGGTGCAACTGGACGTGACGCTGGCCGACCGGGTGGTGGACCTGGTGGAGGAGGGCTACGACATGGCCATCCGCATTGCCACCTTGCCCAGCTCGACCTTGATCAGCAAGCGGCTGGCCAGCACCCGGGTGGTGCTGTGCGCGTCGCCCCGGTATTTGCAAACGCATGGCACCCCGGTGCACCCGGCCGAGTTAGGTGAGCATGCGGTCATGGCCTACCACTACTGGGCCAGCGGCGATGAGTGGCGCTTTGACGGGCCACAAGGGCCGGTCAGCGTCGTGACCCAGCCTTGCCTGCGCACCAACAGCGGCGACACTTGCCGCGCCGCTGCGCTGGCGCACCAGGGCATCATCCTGCAGCCCACTTTTTTGGTGGGGCAAGACCTGGCGGCGGGCACGCTCGTTGAGCTGATGCCGGCGTACCGCTCCATTGAGCTGGGCATCTATGCGATTTACCCCAGTCGCAAATATGTGGCGCCCAAGGTGCGGGC
>CAZLRQ010000018.1:13301-17697 GCA_964562035.1 uncultured Rhodoferax sp.
TTCAAATCAGGTTGCGCATGGCCCGGGCGGTTTCCTGCAGCACGGGCAGCACCCGGGCCACGGCATCTTCCGAGTTTTCAGAACCGATGGGCGTGGTCACACTCAGCGCACCCACCAGATCGCCGCGGTGGTCCATCAGCGGCACCGCAATGCCGCGGGCACCGAGTTCCAGTTGTTGTTCGGACAAGGCCCAGCCTTGCGCCCGCACCCGCGCCAACTCAATGCGCAAGCGTTCTTTGCTGGTGATGGTGTGCGAGGTGTAGGCCTTGAGCACCTGGGTGTCTTGCCAGTGTTCCACCCAGGCGGCATCGCTGAGCGCCAGCAGCAGCAGGCCGGCCGCGGTCACCTGCGCACTCACCCGCGCGCCCAGCACATAGCCGGTGTTCATCATCCGGCTTGACCCGTTGCGGGCGATGTAAACAATGTCGTCGCCATCCAGCACGGCCACAAACGCGGACTCCGACGTGCCCGCTGTCACCCGCTGCAAAAACGGCTGCACGATGCGCGGCAGCCTGGCCGACTCCAGGTACGACTGGCCCAGGCGCAGCACGCGCGGCGTAAGCCAGAACAGCTTGCCGTCCGTGGCCACATAGCCTATGTGTTTGAGGGTGAGCAGGTAGCGGCGCGCGGCCGTGCGCGTCATGCCGCAGCGCTCGCCGGCCTGGCTGGCCGTCATGCGGGGGTGGGCGTCGTCAAACGCCTCAATGAGCGACAGGCCGCGTTCCAGGCCGGCAATCCAGTCGCGCTTGTCCAGCCCGGGCGCGGGTGCATGCAGAAGCGCGGGGGAGGCGATGGGGGCGGGTGACATGGGGTGAAATTTTGCGGGATGGCACCGCCTGCTGATGTTGGGGATAACCCTCTATCCGTGCGTTTATCGTACAAATATGTGCGTTTATCGTACAGGAAGCGTTTTATTTTCTTTTCATTGTCTCGGCACTTGGCTAAAGTTCGCTTCGAAATGGCAACTATGAACGATAAACGATCAAAACCAGGCGCTGAGGCGGCTTTGGCCCAAGGCATCAGCGGCAGCACCGATGTTTATTTCATCTTGGGCGATCCCGTGGCCCAGGTGCTGGCGCCGGCGGTGTTCAACCCGCTGTTTGCCCGCTTTGGCGTGGATGCGGTGATCGTGCCGGTCCAGGTTGCACCGGCTGACCTGGTGCCTTTTGTCAAAACGGCTTTTCTGGGCAAAAACATCAAGGGCCTGTGGGTCACCATTCCCCACAAGACGCCCATCATGGGCGTGCTGGACCATTGCAGTGAATTGGGTCGCATGGCGGGCGCCGTGAATGCGGTGCGCCGCAACGCCGACGGCACGCTGGAGGGCGGTTTGTTTGACGGCGAGGGTTTCCTGGCCTCGCTCAAGCACTTCAACATCTCTCACACTGGCCAGCGCGTGCTGATTCTGGGCGCCGGTGGCGCTGCAGCCGCCATTGGGGCTTCGCTGGCCTGGGCGCGTCACCCAGGCGCGGCCGCTGAAGTGGCTTTTTATGACCCCACACCCGGCAAAGCCATTGAAACAGCCGCTCGGCTGATGGCGGCCACCGGGACGCCCGTGCGCGCCGTTGACAGCAGCGACCCCACAGGCTTTGATCTGGTGGTGAACGCCTCGCCCTTGGGTTTGAGTCTCAGCGACCCCTTGCCCTGCGACGTGGCGCGCCTGTCGCCGTCGGCAGCGCTGGTGGACATCGTCATGAAAAACCAGCCCACGCCCGTGGTGCGGGCCGCCCGGGCACGCGGCTTGAACGCCCAGCCTGGCTTTGAGATGCTGATTCAGCAAGCGCACCTGTACCTTGATTTCTTTGGCTTTCACGACATGGCCGCCGCCTTGCGCCAAGACGCCAACAGCGTTCGTGAATTGATTTACCCCCCCGCTTTGCAAGGCGAAATTCGCGCTGCACAGCCCACCGCTTTCCCAACCCCGTGAGGCAATCGCCGCACATTTTTTGTTCAACCCGAGGAGACAACCCCATGAACTACCGCCGTCAACTGCTGGGCGCTGCTGCGCTGGCCCTTTTCTCAACCATGGGTACCGCCCAGACTTACCCTGACCGTGAGCTCTCTGGCGTGATCCAGTGGGGCGCCGGTGGTGCCACCGACGTGGTCGCCCGTTCCCTCGTGCCTTACGCTGAAGAAGCCCTGGGCAAAAAAATTGTGTTGCAAAACAAACCCGGTGGCGTCGGTGCGATTGCCACCAACTTCGTCAACCAACAGGCGTCTGATGGCTACACGCTGCTGATCGGCGCAGAAAACCCCCAGTTGCACCCCGTGCTGGGCATCAGCGAGCTGGACTACAGCAAGTTCTACCCCGTCAACATCATTGGACGCGGCAACGTGCTGGTGGTGACCACGCCCAACAAACCCTGGAAAACTTTCAAGGACTTGTTGGCCGAAGTGCAAGCCAACCCCGGCAAGGTCAAGCAGGGCTCCACCGGTACGGGCGGCCTGCCTTTCACGGTCAGCTCCATGATTTCGACCGTGACCAAGTTCCCCGCCACCGCTGTGCCGTTTGACGGCGACGGTCCCGGTGTGACCGCGCTGTTGGGCGGCCACGTGGACTTCATGTTTGTCGGTGCGGGCGCAGCGGCAGAGCACATCAAGGCCGGTCGCCTCAAGGCACTGGGCGTCATCAGCACGGAAGCCTATGAAGGCATTCCCGCCATCACCGCCGATCTGCCTGCACTGGGCAAATACCTGCCTTGGGGCCCGTTCTATGGCGTGTTTGTGAAGCGTGATGTGCCCGATGCCGTCAAGGCCAAGCTGGTGACGTCTTTCAAAACCGCAGCCAACAACCCCAAGTTTGTGGAGCTGATGAAGAGCCGCGGCAACGTGATGATGAACATCTCCGGCGCTGAAGCCGATGCCTTCCTCAAAAAATGGCAGTCGGTGACCTCCTGGACTTACCAGGAAGTCGGCGTGGCGAAGAAGTCGCCTGCTGACCTGGGCATTGCCAAGCCTTGATGCTGCGGCCTTCAGACCTGCATGACGCGGGTCTGAAGGCCTTTTCGTAAAAATCAGGAGACACCCATGCGTTCCCCCCGTTTCCGGCTCCCCGGCGAGTTGGCCTTCTCTTTGGTGCTGCTGGCCTTCAGCCTCTTCATGCTGTGGCAGGCCTATGCCATTTCCAAGTTTGAGTCGCTCAGCTCGGCCGGCGCCTTCCCCATGTTTGCGACCTTTGTGCTGGTGGTGACGGGGCTCATGATTGCCGGCGACGCGGCGCGTGCCAAGCCCCTGTCCGGCAATGCGGGTGAATCGCTGGTGCAGCAGTTTGTGCGGCAAATCACGCCCGGCGTTTTTGTGATGTTTGTCATCGCCATTGCCGCTTACATGGTGCTGCTGCAGTACCTGGGTTTTGTGGTGTCTTCCTATCTGTTTTTGGTGGTGTCCATGCGGCTGCTCGGCAGCGAAAAATGGGTGATTAACCTGGGGGTGAGTGCCCTCAGCCTGGCCGCGATCTACGTTATTTTCCAGACGGCTTTTTCTGTGGTGTTGCCTGCGGGCACCTGGATTCAAGGGTGGCTCCAATGAGCGAAGCGCTTTCTTATTTCTTCATGGCGTGGGTTGATCCCAACCTGCTGTTTCTGACCGCCATTGGCACCTTTGCCGGTATCTACATCGGCGCCATTCCGGGCCTGTCCGTCACGATGGCCGTGTCCATCCTGATCTCGTTCACCTTCAAGTGGCACGTCAATGACGCGCTGGCCATGATCTCGGGCATTTACCTGGGCGGGGTGTACGGTGGCTCGCGCAGCGCGATTTTGCTGAACATTCCTGGCGCGCCCTCGGCCATTGCCACCGGGCTGGACGGTTACCCGCTGGCCAAGCGCGGCGAGGCGGGTGCGGCCATTGGGCTGACCACCATCGTGTCGGTGTTCGGCGGTTTTATCGGCATTCTGGCGCTGGCCATTGCCGCACCAGCCGTGTCTGAGCTGGCGCTCAAATTTGCGCCAAGGGACTATTTGATGCTGGCTATTTGGGGCATCTTGCTGGTGGGGAGTTTGTCAGGTGGGTCATTGGCCAAGGGCATTTTTGCGGGGGCACTGGGCGTGCTGATTGGCTCGGTGGGGCTGGACCCGATGACGGCTGAATCGCGCTTCACCTTTGGCAGCTTGCAGCTCACGGCAGGTATTTCTTATGTGGCCGCCATGATTGGCTTCTTCGGCGTGGCCGAGGTGCTGGTGCAGTTGCATGAAATGAAGCTCAAAGCCGTCAAGCAAGACGTGAGCAAGATCATTCCGCCCTGGGCATTGGTGCGCCGGTTCTTGCCCCTGGCCACCCGCACCTCGGCCATTGGGGTGGTGGTGGGCGCCTTGCCTGGCGCAGGCGGTGACATTGCCGCGCTCATGGCCTATGACCATGCCAAACGCACCGTCAAAAACCCGTCGCGTCCCTTTGG
>CAZLRQ010000019.1:0-1614 GCA_964562035.1 uncultured Rhodoferax sp.
TTTGCCTTCACCCGCTGGCGCATGACGCTGGTGGCGCTCATGCTGTGGGCGGTGTCGCTGGCCACCGGGGGCTGGCGTTTGTTCCCACAAGAAGCCTGGGGCGTGATGGCGCTCAGTGGCTTGATTGGCATCTTCATTGGCGACACCGCGCTGTTTGCCGCCATGAACCGCCTGGGGCCGCGCCGCGCGGGCGTGCTGTTTGCCACCCATGCGGTGTTCAGCGCGCTGCTGGGGTTCTGGTGGTTGAGTGAGCGCATGAGCGCACAAGCCGCCTGGGGCGGGGCGCTCACGGTGGCCGGGGTCATGACCGCCATCTTGCTGGGCCGCAACAAGGAGGAGAGCCATGCCTGGGAAACGGACCGCGGTCACGTCGGCGTTGGGATCGCTTTGGGCCTACTGGCCGCCCTGTGCCAGGCGGTGGGTTCGCTCATCGCCAAGCCAGCCATGGCGGCGGACGTTGACCCGGTCACCGCCTCGGCGCTGCGGGTGTCGGTCGCTGCCGGGGCGCACTATGTCTTGCTGGGGCTGGGGTTCAGGGCGGCGCAGGCGCACCACCCGATCACCTGGCCCGTGCTGGGGCAAACCGCCCTGAATGGCTTGATTGCCATGGGCATTGGCATGACGCTGATTTTGTTGGCTTTGCAAAAAGGCGATGTGGGCATGGTGGCCATTTTGTCGTCGGTGTCGCCCGTGCTGGTGTTGCCCCTGCTGTGGTGGCAACTGCGCCGGGCCCCAGCGCCGGCGGCCTGGGTGGGCGCAGCGCTCACGGTCGCTGGCACGGCGTTGATTTTGCTGCGTTAGGCGGCAGCGGCGTCAGAGGACGTGAGTCCATCCGTTAGGCGCAGACCTCTAATAATGTTGCATTGCAGCAAAAAGACTTGCAGCGGCACGGGTTTTCCCTATAATTCAAACCATGCTGCACTGCAACATAATCAGCCGAAAGGCGGTTGCAGGGCTTGATTCCCTTTTTACCCAGGAGCACTCCATGAACTTCAACGCTGACCAATTCGCCGCCACCAACCAAGCCAATGTCGAGGCCCTGAAAACCCTGACCACCAAGGCCTACGCCGGTTTCGAAAAATTCGTGGAACTGAACCTGGCCGCTTCCAAAGCCCTGATGAGCGAGTCTTTCAGCCACACGCAAGCTGTGCTGGGCGCCAAAGACGTCAAGCAATTCATGGAATTGCAAACTGGCTTGGCTCAGCCTTTGGCTGAGAAGTCGGCTTCTTACGGCCGCCATGTGTCCGCCATCGCCAATGAGACCGGTGCCGAGTTCACCAAAGCCGTTGAAGGCAAGCTGGCTGAAGCCCAAAAAGCTTTCGCCCAAGCCATGGACACCCTGAGCAAGAACGCCCCTGCCGGCACCGAGTCCGCAGTTGCTGTTCTGAAAAACGCGCTGACCACCAGCCAGACCGCCATTGAGTCGGCTCAGACGTCGGCCAAGAAAGCCCTGGAAATGGCCGAGACTTCGTTCACAGCCGCTACCGAGCAAGCCATCAGCGCTGCCACCAGCCTGGGCAAAAAGGCCTAAACAGCCTACTTTTTGACGCGGCCTGCGGGCCGTATCAAAAGCCTAAAAAAGCACCTTCGGGTGCTTTTTTGCATTCAGGGGCT
>CAZLRQ010000019.1:1714-5354 GCA_964562035.1 uncultured Rhodoferax sp.
GCAAAGGCCGCTGTTGGGGCACCGAAAAGAGGCCCGGGCTGCGCGCCAACGGTGCACCGGGTTGCGTGTCGCACCGGCACGAGGCGGGGCTGGCAGCCGTGGCCCCTCATTTGACCGAGCGCTGGCACTTTCAACGGTTTGTGCTTGTCGGCATAGTTCAAACCAGACGAAAACTTTCGTCCTGGCTCTACCCGCTGTCGACACTTACCGGAGAATTTAATGAAGTCTTTCAAGCACTTGCCCCGATGGATTGCCGCATTCACCCTGACTTTGGCAGGCGTAGCGCACGCGCAAGCCAAAGAAGTTACTTTTGCCCACCAGGACATGGTGTTCCCTTACCGCACGGTGATGGAGTCTGGCGAGCTGGAAAAGGCCACGGGCTACAAAATCAACTGGCGCATGTTTGGCGGCGGTGGCGACGTCATCAAGGCCATGGCCTCGGGCGATGTGCAGATTGGCGAAGTTGGCTCCAGCCCCCTGGCAGCCGCCACCAGCCAAGGGCAAGACGTCAAACTGATCTGGATTCTGGACGACATCGCCAGCTCCGATGTGCTGATTGCCCGCAATGGCTCGGACATCAATGGCTGGAAAGATCTCAAGGGTAAAAAGGTGGCTGTGCCCTTCGTGTCCACCGCGCATTACTCGCTCATGGTGGGCATGAAACTGGACGGTGTGGACGTCAAGAGCGTCAACGTGATGAACATGCGCCCGCCGGAAATTGCCGCAGCCTGGGAGCGTGGTGACATTGATGCCACGTTCATCTGGGACCCGGTTCTGTCCAAGATCCGGCGCACGGGCAAGGCCATTGCCACCTCGGGCGATGTCGGTAAAAAAGGTTACCCCACCTTTGACGGCCTGGTGGTCAACGCCAAGTGGGCGGCCGAGAACAAAGGCTTTCTGGTGGAGCTGATCAAAGCCATTTCCAAAGCCGATGCGGCCTACCGCAGCCAGGCCGCCCAGTGGACTGCTGGCTCGCCCCAGGTGAAAGCCATTGCCAAGTGGACCAAAGCCGATGAAAAAGATGTGCCCAATGCCATGGCCGCTTTCGTCTTTCCTGACACCACGGCCCAACTCTCGGCCACCTGGCTGGGTGGGGGGGCTGCCAAGACGCTCGCCAACACGTCCCAGTTCCTGAAGGAGCAAGGTCGTTTGCAGGAGGTCAAGCCGGACTACAACGCGTTCATCGACGCCAGCTACCTCAAGGAAGCGCTCAAGAAATAACCCGGGATAGCGCCAAATCTCTGGCGCCCCAATTCTGAAACCCACGTTTGCGGATCAATTTATGCCCACCCTGGACATCAAGGACTTGACGGTCAACTACGCCGTCAAAGGCGGTGTGCTTCAAGCACTGGCACCGGTGAACCTGACCATGCACGACGGCGATTTTGTCGTGGCACTCGGCGCCTCCGGTTGCGGCAAGACCACCTTGCTCAACTGCATTGCCGGCTTCTTGCCACCCTCGACCGGCGAGATTTTGCTGGATGGCCGGGCGGTCAATGGCCCGGGGGCGGACCGGGGCGTGGTGTTCCAGAAACACACCTTGATGCCCTGGTTGACGGTGCTGGACAACGTGGCGCTGGGCTTGCGCTTGCGCGGGGTGAGCAAGGTGGACCGTGAGCGTGTGGCCACTGAAAAGCTGGCTTTGGTGGGCTTGCAAAAGTACCTTCATCACGCGGTTTACGAACTCTCTGGCGGCATGCAGCAGCGCGTGGGGATTGCCCGGGCGCTGGCCTGCGACCCCGCCGTCTTGCTGATGGACGAGCCCATGGGCGCGCTGGACGCGTTCACCCGTGAAACCGTGCAGGAGTCGCTGTTGCACGCCTGGACCGCGACCAACAAGATGGTGTTCTTCATCACCCATTCGGTCGAAGAAGCGCTGTTTCTCGCCACCCGGCTGATCGTGATGAGCCCCAGCCCGGGGCGGATCTCGCACATTTACGACGATGTGCCGTTTTCGCGTCAGTTCCTGCAGCACGGGGACGCACGCCGCGTCAAGTCCGAGCCCGAGTTCATTCGCCTGCGCGAAGAAGTGTTGTCCATCATTCATCAAAGGGAGGTCGCCCATGCCTGAGATCACACTCACCGCCGCCTCTGCCGTCATGCCCTCCCTGGCGGGCGAACCCCAAACGGGAGCAGAGAAATTGAAAAAAGCCCCCCAAGCGCTGAAAACCAGTGCTTTCAAGCGGCCGGGCGAGGGCTCAAGCGCAGCCATCAGCGCGGTCTCCATCACGGGCTTGCTGGTCTTGTGGTTTGTGGTGACCTCCATGGCTTGGGTCACGCCCCTGTTTCTGCCGTCGCCACAAGCGGTGTTCGAGCAGTTCTACCAGTACCTCTCGGGGCAGGCCAACGACAAGCCGCTTTGGGAGCACCTTTTTGCCAGCCTGGGGCGCGTGTTGGCGGCCTTTGTGCTGGCTTGCCTGACCGCCATTCCGGTGGGCATCGCCATGGGCATGTCGCGCGTCATGCGCGGTATTTTTGATCCCCTCATCGAGCTGTACCGCCCGCTGCCGCCCCTGGCTTATTTGCCGCTGATCATCATCTGGTTTGGCATCGGGGAGTTGCCCAAAGTGCTGTTGATTTACCTGGGCTGTTTTGCACCGCTGGCCATGGCCGCCCGCTCGGGCATGCGCAGTGCGTCCAGTGAGCAAATCAACGCGGCGTATTCCATGGGGGCCAGTTATGCGCAAGTGATCCGTCATGTGGTGTTGCCCAGCGCACTGCCGGAAATACTGGTGGGCATGCGTATTGCGGTGGGCTTTGGCTGGGGCACGCTGGTTGCGGCCGAGATGGTGGCCGCCCATGTGGGCCTGGGGCAAATGGTGCTCAATGCCTCCAATTTTTTGCGCACGGACATTGTGGTCATGGGCATCATCGTGATTGGCACCGTGGCCTACCTGTTTGACCTGCTGATGCGCTGGGCCGAGCACAAGCTGGTGCCCTGGAAAGGGCGCGGCTGATTTTTCTGCCAGATTGATGAAAAGGCGATGATGTCCGTTAATAAATTTCACCCGATCACCGGCTCCGTGATGCCCCGCTATGCGGGCGTGGCCACCCTCATGCGGCTCCCCTGGCTCGGGCTCGACGACCCGCTGCTTCAGGAGGTTGACATTGGCCTGGTGGGCGTGCCCTGGGATGGCGGTACCACCAACCGGCCCGGCGCACGTCACGGCCCACGGCAAGTTCGCGATATTTCCACCATGGTGCGCAACGTGAACCGGGCCAGTGGTCTCAAGCCGTTTTCGCTGTGCAACTGCGCGGACCTGGGCGATTCACCCGTCAACCCCGTGGATTTGATGGATTCGCTGGTCCACATCGAAGCCTTTTTCAACCGGCTGCAAGAGGCCAACATCGCCCCCTTGTCGGTGGGGGGCGACCACCTGGTGAGCCTGCCCATTTTGCGGGCGCTGGCCAAAAACGGGCCGGTGGGCATGGTGCATTTTGACGCGCACACGGACACTTGGGACCGCTACTTTGGTGACTTCAAATACACCCACGGCACGCCGTTTCGCCGGGCCATTGAGGAAGGGTTGCTGGACCCCAAACGCACGGTGCAAATCGGCATACGCGGTGCGCTTTACAACGATGCAGAAGACACGTGGGGCCAGGCACAAGGCATCCGCGTGATCGACATTGATGAGTT
>CAZLRQ010000019.1:5454-9998 GCA_964562035.1 uncultured Rhodoferax sp.
GCCCTGGTGGCGGCCACGCTGATGTTCGAGATTTTGTGCGTGCTGGCCGACAGCGTGAGCCGCCGCAAGGGCGCCGCCTGAGGCTTAGTGCCTGGGGCGATCGGCGCGCAGTTGCCGTACCGCGCGGGCCAGCGCGGCCACGCCCGCCTCAATCTGCTGCATGGGAATGGACGACATGCGCATGCGGAAATAGGGGCAGGGCACCGGTGGGCGGGAGAAGAAAACGTCGCCGGCCTCAATGAGCACGCCGTGTTGCTGCGCCATCTCCGCGAGTGCAGTGGCGTCCAACCCCTCGGGCGCCCGGACCCAGATGGAGGCGCCGCCTTGCGGCAAGGTGAAGCTGAAATCCGGCAGATGCCGCGCCATGGCGTCATTCACCAGCGCCAGGCGCTGCAGCATGTCCTGGTTCACCCGCCGGGCGTGTGATTCGTGGTGTCCCAAGGACAAGAACATGGCATACGCATGCTGCAAAAAAGCGCTGGGGTGGCGCAACATGGCATGCCGGATCAAGCGCAACTCGCTCACCAATTCGCGTGAGGCCACGATGTAGCCCAGGCGCAGCGCGGGCGACAGGCTCTTGGACAAAGAGCCGATGTAAATCACCCGCCCGGTTTTGTCCAGACTTTTGAGCGCGGGCATGGGGTTGCCGTCGTACAGCGTGTCGGCCTCGTAGTCGTCCTCGATGACCACAAAGTCTTGCAAGTCGGCTTTGCGCAGCAGCCATTGCCGCCGCTCAAGACTCATGACCTGCGTGGTGGGGCTTTGGTGCGACGGGGTGACGAAGACATAGTCAATGCCGGGCATGGCATCCACCACCAAGCCATCCTGGTCGACCGGGATGTCAATGAACTGGGGGTTGCGCACTGAAAAGCTGTTGCGCGCATGGGGGTGTCCCGGCTCTTCCAGTCCCACCTGGGTTTGCGGGTTGAACAGCGCTTCCGCCAGCAGGTAGTAGGCGTGTTGCGCACCGACCGTGATCAAAATCTCGTCGGACACGGCAAAGACGCCGCGCTTGGGCAACAGGCGCAGTCGAATCTGCTCCACCAGGTTGGGCACGTCGATGGACTCCAGGTCGGGCGTCCAGTGGGGCACTTGCAGCCGGCTCAAGCTCAAGGTGCAGCATTCCCGGAAGTCTTCCACGGGAAACAACTTGGTGTTGGAGGCGCCGTAGACAAAAGGATAGGGATAGTCTCGCCAGCGATCGGGTTTGGCCAGGGTGCGGCGCGAGGTCATGGAGCGCAACACGCGACGCGACCAGTTGGTCGCCTGCCCGGTGGCCGGCGCAGAGCCCTGAAACGGGTTGTCCAGCGCGGCTGTTTCACCAACCGACATAGGGCGCGCATTGGCTGCGACAAAAACGCCCAGACGCTGGCGCGACGCCAGGTAGCCGTCGTCCATCAACTGCTGGTAGGCCGCGGTCACGGTGTTGCGGCTCAGGCCCAACAGTTGGGCCAAATCACGGGACGACGGCAAGGCCGTGCCGGGTGTCAGGCGTTCTTCAAGAATGGCCTGCACCACGGCCAACCGAAGGCGGGCATGCAGGGGCAACCCCGGCTGCGCCTGAAGTTGAAACAGTTGCGCCCACTGGATCACGCTGAGGCCTGATTTTCGCTGCATGGGGCAGGGCCTCACACAGGGCCGACCGGCATGAGCAGCGGTGCACTTTTAAGGTGCAAAAGGCCGGTGCTGGTGCACAAAACGCAGGGTCTGGCGTTCTCGATAGTGGGCGGCTGGCTCTTGGGTGGGGTGACGTTCATCTCTATTCTTCAAGGCTTCAATGTGGGCATTTGGGATGCCGCAAATTTCGAGCCAATGGAGTTACCGTGAACCAACCTGCGAATGAAATCACCGTTGCCACCTTGCTGGCATTCAGCGAAGCCTGGAACCGCCATGACCTGCCTGCCCTGATGTCTTTCATGCACCCGGCGTGCATTTTTGAGACGGTGGGTGGGCCAGAGGTTTTTGGCAGCCGCCACGAAGGACCGGCCGCCGTGGCCAAAGCCTTTGAAGCCGCCTGGCTCAACTTTCCCGACGCCCGCTGGCTCAATGGCCGGCACTTTGTGGCGGGGCAGCAGGGCGTTTCGCAATGGACGTTTTGCGGCACGGCGGCCGACGGCACGCGCATCGAGGCCGATGGGGTAGATATTTTTACCTTCAAAGACGGCCAGATTTTGCTCAAAAACGCCTTCCGAAAAGACCGCCCGCGCCTGCCCGCGCTGCGTTCTGTCACCCCCGCCTTATCCGTATCCCCCGCACCAGGAGCATTGCTTTGAACCCTTCCACTTCAGCACCGGTCAGCCCCTATTGGCCCAATTACGACCCCCTGACCTCCCAAGGGCCCGGCAAGAACCAGGCTTATGCGCCCACGTATTGGGCCGCGACGGCAGGCCCCGCCCCCGAGGACGATGGTGCAGTTCAGGGCGACATTGACGCGGACGTCGTCATCATTGGTTCGGGTTTCACCGGCTTGGCGGCCGCCTTGTTTCTGGCGCAAAAGCATGGCATCAAGGCCACCGTGCTTGAGGCCAACCAGGTGGCATGGGGCTGCACCAGTCGCAATGGGGGGCAGGGTCAAAACGCCACGGGCCGCCTGTACCGCTCCCAGTGGATCGAGCGCTGGGGCATTGACACGGCGCGCCGCCTGGACGCTGAGGTGCGTTACGGGTTTGACACCTTCAAGTCCTTGGTGAGCCAGATTGACTGCGACCCCCAGCCCGGCGGTCATCTCTACGTGGCGCACCGGGACAAGAAAATGGCCTTTCTGCGCCATGAAGCGCAGGTCATGAAGAACCAGTTTGGTTATGACGCGCGCTTGCTGACGGCGCAGGAAGTCCAGCGTGACTATTGCAACGACCGTGAAGCGGCGGGCGCCATGCACGAGCCCGAGGGCATTTGTGTCCATCCGCTGAAGCTGGCTTACGGGTACCACAAAATGGCCCGTGCGCTGGGTGCCAAAGTGCACACGGGCAGCCCGGTCACGGGTTGGGAAACCAAGGGCGGCGTGCACCACCTCACCACGCCGGGTGGCACCGTGCGTGCCCGCGCCGTGGGCATTGCCACCGGCGGCTACACCGCGCCCGACTTGCACCCCGCGCTCACCCGGCGCTACATGCCGATTCTTTCCAACAGCATCGTGACCCGCCCGCTGACGCCGGCTGAACTGGCCGCGACCAATTTCCTGACGCACGAGGCCATCACCGACACCCGAACCTTGCGCCACTACTACCGCCTGCTGCCCGACAACCGGGTGCAGATCGGCAGCCGCAGCGCCATCACCGGCGCAGACGCGAGCCGCGAGGCGCACTACCGTCTGCTGCTGGAGGGGCTGTACCGCAAGTTTCCGCCCCTCAAAGGCATTCAAATTGACTACTCGTGGTGGGGCTGGGTGGACGTCAGCCACGACATGATGCCCCGCGTGGTGCAGCCCGATGCCAAGCAAAGCGTGTACTACGCCCTGGGCTATGGCGGCAATGGCGTTTCCTTCTCGGCGCATGCCGGGCGGCGCCTGGCGGAGCGCATTGCGGGCCTGTCAGACCCCGCCTTTGACTTGCCGATTTACAACAGCCCGCTGCCCGGGCATCTGTTTGCGCCGTTCCGCCGGATCGGCCAGAGTCTGCTGTACCGCTGGTACGCTTTGCGCGATGAAGTCCTCTGAACACCCTGCCGCATTTTCACGCGCCGACTACCTGAAAGCCTTGGCGGTGGTGGTCATTTGGGGCTTGAACTTTGTGGTGATGAAGGTTGGCCTGCCCGGTCTGGGGCCCATGCTGCTGGGCGCTTTGCGGTTTGCCGCCGCGTCGCTGCCCTTCATTCTGTGGGTCAGGCGACCCCAGGTGCCTTGGCATTTTGTGCTGCTGTACGGGCTGGTGCAGGGGGTGGGGCAGTTTGGTCTTTTGTTCACCGGCATCCAGTTGGGCATGACCGCGGGCATGGCCTCGGTCGTGATGCAGGGGCAAGCTTTTTTCACCTTGTTGCTGGCGGTGCCCTTGCTGGGTGAACGGGCGCGCCGCAGCCAGTGGCTGGGCTTGCTGGTGGCGGCCGCCGGCTTGGGCCTGCTGGCCGCTGCGCACGGCGACCAACCGGGGCAAATGACGCTCATCGGCTTCGTGTTGACCCTGGGCGCCGCCCTGATGTGGGCGGTGTCCAACCTGGTGGTGCGCTGGATGGGGCGGGTGGCGCCAGACTACGACCCCATGGCGTTCATTGTCTGGACCAGTCTGGTGCCCATACTGCCGTTTTTGGGGCTGGCCGTCATGGCGGATGGGGCGGCGGCCACGTGGCAATCCTTGTCGTCATTGGGGTGGCGGCAGTGCTTTGCTGTCGCATTTCTGGCTTTGCTGGCCACGGTGCTGGCCTACACCTTTTGGACGGGCCTGCTCAAGCGACACCCCGTGGGCAGAGTCGCCCCTTACTCTCTGCTGGTTCCGGTGGTCGGGCTGGTGGCCGCTTATGCGGCATTTGGCGAGTCGTTGACGGGCTTGCAGTGGCTGGGCACCGCCGCCGTCTTGCTGGGTTTGGTGATCAACCAACTCGGGGAACGCTGG
>CAZLRQ010000019.1:10098-17594 GCA_964562035.1 uncultured Rhodoferax sp.
CCGTTGGGCGGCTCCAGCGTCAACTCAAACAACTGGTTGGGCTGCAGCGGTGGCAGCTTGTCCAGCGCAATTTGCAGCGACTGCCCGGGCTTGACCAGCCCCAGCGACACCGGGCCACTCCAGTCGTCGGCCTTGGTCCAGAGCTGCAGGGCCTTGTCGGCCGGCACTTCGGTGACCGCCAGCGGGATCAGGTTGACCTGACGGGATGAGCTGGCTTGCACCACCCAGCCCGGGGCCTTGTCTTGCGGTCCCACCAGCACCACCATGAACCGCGGGGGCGCCAGCGGCGCGCCCAGTTGGTTGACCAGCAGGGCGGCCATGATGGCGGCGGCGGCAAAGCCGGTGCCCGCCAGGCCACGCCAAAGTTGCAGGTTGCTCCACCAGTCTGCCAGGGTGGGCTTGCGCGGTGCGGACCGGGCAGGGCGCACCGGCCGGCTGGCAGCGGGGCTGGTTGGGGCCGTTTCTGCCTCTATGGCCGCATAGGTGGCAATGTAGGGCGAGGCTTGCGCCTGGGCCTTGGCGTCCAGCGAGGCTTCAATGCGCGCCCACAACTGGGCGGACGGTACTTCGGGTGGCGCCAGTTGGGTCAGCGGCAGCAGGCGGGCTTCCCAGCGCTGCACGGCTTCGCGCAGGGCCGGCTCCAGCGCTTGTCGCGCTTGCACCTCACGCCGTTGCTCGGCGTTCAGGGTGCCCAGCACGTACTCTCCGGCCAGTTGGTCCAGCGCGTCGGCGGGGTTGAGGATGTCGGAGGGCGTCGTGCTCATGCCATGCACTCCCGCAGCGACAGCAGGCTGCGCCGAATCCAGGCTTTCACCGTGCCCAGTGGCGCACCCAGGCGGGTGGCAATTTCGCCGTGCGAGCAGCCTTCTACGTAGGCGAACAAAACACAGTTGCGCCTGGGGGCGTCCAGCGCTTGCAGGCAGGGCTGCAGGCGGCCCAAGTCGGCGTTGAGTTCAAAGGCATCCGCCATGTCCTGGTAAGCATCCATGGATAAGTTGGCCTCCAGGGTTTGAATGGTGGTGTCATCGACCTCGACATGTTTGGCGCCGTCGCGCACCGCGTTCAGTGCCAGGTTGCGCGTGACGCTGTAAATCCAGCCACGCGCGCTGCCGCGGCTGCCGTCAAAGCTGGCGGCACGCGTCCAGATGTTCATCCAGGCGTCGTGCACGATGTCTTCGGCCAGGGCTTTGCTGCGCACAATGCGCAAGGCCACCCCCAGCAAACGGCTTCCTTCATGCGCATAGAGCTGGTGCAGGGCGCGCCGGTCGCCGGTGGCGCAGGCTGCCAGCGCAGCTTCGTAGTCGAATTCAGCAGGGGTGTCAGGCACGGGCAGCTCAGCAAAGTTTCAAAAGTCACACGCGATGCACCGGACATGGTGCGCGTGCAGATTCTGAATGTTAGCCGAGTCCCCGTGCTGCGCTGACGCCCCTGACGCCAATTACATGGCGGTCCAGAAAATGTAGTCAGCCTGGTATTTCACGATTTCGCGGGCGCCCTTGCTGGCCGTGGTGCAGGCCGTGGCGGGGGCCACACCGCCCTTGAGGGCCACGCGCTGGATGTAGCTCACGCCGGTCATGGCGCCAGCGCCCATGGCAGGGTTGGCTTGAACCAGTTGGAAGGGCAGGTTACCCGCGCCCGCAGGGGCCACGGCCAACTGTTTGCCGGTGATTTTGGAGCCGTCGTTGGCTTGCCAAGTGGCTGGTGGGCCGTAGTAGGTGCCCACTTGCTTGCCGCTGCGGTCGTTCAACACCGCTTTGGGTCCGACAAACACCCATTCCGTCATGCCGGGGGCGTTGGCTTTGTCACGGCACTCGTAAGTGATGTCACCCATGCCCACGGTCTCCATCACCACTTTGTGGCCTGCAGGCACTTGCACGGTGGCGGGCAGGTCGGCTTGGGAGAAGGCGGGTGCCTTGGCTGCGTTCATGCTGCCGCAAGCGGCCAGCAGGGCCACAGCGCTCAGGCTGGAGAGGAGGGCCAGGGGGCGGGTGATCTTGGTCATGGTGTGTTCTCTCAAAAGTTGGGGTTCATCAGGTGCAGCGACAAGCCGCTACATGAGGTACTACACACCAGCTCGGCGTTTGGATGCACTTCAGGTCAATATTTTGAAAATATTTATAGTTGTCCTTCAATTCGTACATTCTTATGCACGGTGTCAGGTTTTAAACTGGTGTTTTGAGTATTCGCGATGTGCATGCCTGACCGTCATGGCGGCATCGTTTTCCAGGGGTGGTCATGAATAAATCAATGCGCGCGGTGGTGTTGGCGGGCTTGGCGCTGGCGGTTGGCGCAGCCCAGGCGGGCACCGGCAAACTGCTTCTCACGGGCGGTGTCAGCACCATTGCGGGTTCGGCGGGGGGCGGCCTCACGCCCTGGGCGGTGATTGGCTCCAACGCCACCGAGACCGAGCTGGGTGTGAGCGCGCACCTGACGCAGGTCGAGACACAGGACTACCAGTTGAATAGCCATGGGGTGGCGCTGGGCGTGATGGAGCGGGTGGAGTTGTCGCTGGCGCACCAGGACTTTGATGCCTCACCGGCGGTGGCGCTGAATGGCGTCACCGGGCAGCACCTCAAAATGGACGTGCTGGGCCTGAAGGTCAGGTTGGCGGGCGATGCCGTGCTGGACAGCGACACGTTGATGCCACAAATTGCAGTGGGGCTGGAGCACAAGTCGCTCAATGCTGGCACCTTCGGTCCCGTGCTGCGTTCGCTGGGCACACAAGACAGCGGGACCGACTTTTACATCAGCGCCACCAAGCTGCTGCTGGGCAACGGCCTGTTGCTCAACGCCACCTTGCGCTCCACCAGCGCCAACCAAAATGGTTTATTGGGTTTTGGCGCCGCCGCTCCGGGGCGCAGCCGTCGCAGTTGGCAACCCGAGTTTTCAGTGGCTTACCTGTTGTCCCGCCACGTGGCCATTGGCGCGGAGTACCGGGCCAAGCCCAACAACCTGCAAGCGCTGGGCGCTGCCGCAGGCTTGGGGGACGGCCTGCGGGAAGACGACTGGAAAGACCTGTTTGTTGCCTGGGCGCCGAACAAGCATTTCTCCTTGACCGCCGCGTATGTCGATTTGGGCCGCATCGTGCCCGGCATCACGGCCGGTCGCCGCCAGACGGGGTATTACCTGTCGGGCCAAATTGCGTATTGATCTGTCCTGTTGATTGGTTGAGGTTGCCATGAAAAAAGAATTGATTTTTCTGAGTGCGGTCTGGCTGGGGCTGGGCACATGGCCTGCACTGGCGCAAGTTGCCAAGCCGACGGCGCCTGCAGCGGTCGCCACGTCTGATGCCCTGTTTCAGGCGTTTGGCGGACAAGAGGTCATCAACCGGGTGGCTGAAGATGCCGTTAACCGCTGGGTGGCGGACCCCCGCATTGCCGACTTTTTCAAAGACACCAAGCCCGAGGGCCTGAGCGAGAGTCTGGCGGAGCAAATTTGCAACCTCACGGGCGGGCCCTGCCCCTACACCGGCGCCAACATGAAGAAGGCGCACCTTGACATGAAGATCAAAAAGTCAGACTTCAATGCCGTGGTCGAGGGGCTGCAAGACGCCATGACGGCGCAGCACATTCCCTTTCGGGTGCAAAACCAGTTGCTGGCGCTGCTGGCCCCCATGCACCGCGACGTGATCACGGTGCGTTAAAAAAAGGGGGGTGTCAGGCACCCGTCACAGCGAGACTTCGCCGCTGATGCAGGTGACCGAGTACCCGCCAACCCACACTTGGCCGGTGGCATCTTGCGTGATGTGCACGCGCCCAGCCCGGCCCAGGCAGGTGCCTTGGCTGGCCACATAAGTGCTGGGAACTTGCCCGTCGGCGATCAGCCACTGCGCCAGGCTGGCGTTCAGGCTGCCGGTGACCGGGTCCTCTTGCACGCCCACGGGGGCGGCAAACGCCCGCACTTCCACGTCGACCATTTGCGCGTCTGGTGCCTCGGTGGCCATGGGGCGGGGCCCAAAGGCACGGGCTTCGCGGTTGGATCGTGCTATCAAGGTCGTAGCTGCTGGCGCTTGCTGTATGCCGGCTACACCCACTTTTAGCCCTAAATTCTTCAGCGCCAGGTGGTCGGGCTCCAGTTGCAGCACGGTGTGCGGGCCGTCCAGCAGCAGGCCCAGCCAGACCGGGCCGTTGTCCAGCAGTTGCGCAGCCACCACCTGTTGGGGCTGCAGCCCCAGGGCATTGGTGACCTCGGCCAGCAGCGCCGCGTCAGGTGTGCTGCGCTGCAACGGCGGCGCGGCAAACGCCAGCCGCTCGCCGTCACGGCGAATCCGCACCAGGCCCACACCGCATTCCTGGGTGATGTGCTCTGGTGTGTGCGGCACACCGCCGGCCTGCAGCCAGGCGTGGCAGGTGCCCAGCGTGGGGTGGCCGGCAAACGGCAGCTCGGCGCCGGGGGTGAAGATGCGCACGCGGTAGTCCGCCCCGGCGGCCGCACCCTCGGGCGTGGGCGGCAACACAAACGTGGTTTCCGACAGGTTAGTCCAGTGCGCGAAATGCTGCATGTCCTCGGTGGTGAGGTCACGGCCATCCAGCACCACGGCCAGCGGGTTGCCCAGGTAGGGCGTGTCGGTGAAGACGTCAACCTGCTTGAAGGCGCGAGTTGTCATGCGGCTTGGCGCGCCAGGCTGGCCGCGTAGGTTTTGAAGGCCGTGGCCAAGGCGGCCACGCCCTGGTGAATCTCGGCCACGCTGGGCGTGACGAAGGACAGGCGCAGGGTGCGCGGGTCGGCATGGTCGGCGTAAAACGGCGCACCCGGCACAAAGGCCACGTTCTGCGCCACGGCGAAGGGCAGCAGGTCGACCGCGCTCATGCCCTCGGGCAGGCGCGCCCACAAAAACATGCCGCCGGCCGGGGTGTTCCAGGTGAGCGTGCTGTTGGCGTCGCCCACCGGCATTTCGCGGGCCAGGGCGTCCAGCATGGCGTCGCGCTGCGACTTGTACAGGGCGCGGATGGTGGGCACATGGCGGTCCAGAAAGCCGTCTTTCATGACCTCGGCAATCAGGCGCTGGTTGAAGCCGGGGCTGTGCAGGTCGGCGGCCTGCTTGGCTTGCAGCAGCTTGGGGTACACGGCCTTGGGCGCCACGATGAAGCCCAGGCGCAGGCCCGGTGCCAGCACTTTGGAGAACGAGCCCAGGTAAATGCAGCCCTCGGGGTTGCGCGCCGTCAGGGGCAAGGGCGGGGCTTCGTCAAACCACAAGTCGCCGTAGGGGTTGTCTTCGACCAGGGGCAGGCCCAGGCGAGCGGCCTCGGCGCTGAGCGCGGCGCGGCGGGCTTCGCTCATGGTGCGGCCGGTGGGGTTCTGAAAATTGGGCAGCACATACAAAAACCGCGCGCCGGCGGCCTTGGCGCTCAGGTCGGCCATGTCGATGCCGTCGTCATCGTTGCCCACGCTCACCACGGCGGGTTCCATGGGCATGAAGGCCATCACGGCGCCCAGGTAGGTGGGGGACTCCACCAAAATTTTGCTCTCCGCATCAATCAACACCTTGGCCACCAGGTCCAGGCCCTGTTGCGAGCCAGTGGTGATCAGCACTTGTGCCGGGTCCACAGGCCAGGGCAGCATGGCGGCGACCTGTTCGCGCAACGGGCCGTAGCCTTCAGAGGCGGCATATTGCAGGGCGCCTTGCGGGTCGTCCGTCAGCACCTTGGCGCAGGCGGCTTCAAACTCGGCCACCGGGAAGGTTTTGGGGGAGGGCAGGCCGCCCGCAAAGCTGATGATGCCGGGCTTCTCGGTGACCTTGAGGATCTCGCGGATCACGGAGGGGTTCATTTTGGCGGCACGGCGGGCCAGTTGCCAGGGGGTGGGGTGTGTCATGGTTTCTTTCCGTAAGCTTTTTCTACTAGGGCAATGCGAAGTTCGTAGTGGTCGTACCACTGGGATTTTCCGGTGGCTTGGGCCACGCGGTGTTCGGCGTTGGCGCGCCAGTCGGCAATGGCCGCCAGGCTGGTCCAGTACGACACGGTGATGCCAAAGCCATCGGCACCGCGTGTGCTTTCCACACCAAGGAAGCCGGGTTGGCGCTGGGCCAGCGTCACCATGCGCTCCGCGACATCGGCATAGCCCTCTTCCACCGGCGTGCGCAGTGAAGAAAAAACAACGGCGTAATACGGCGGGTCGGGCAGGTTGGCGAATGCAGGGGTGGTCATTGTGGCGTTTTGGTGCTGATTACGAGGCAGTCTGGGTCACATGCGGCAGGATATGGGCGAGGGCGCGTTCAACGTAAACCTCTTTCTCGCCCACGGGGGCGAAGTAGTGCAACACCTCCCGGGCCTGCGCCACGCTTTTGAGCCGCGCGATGAGCCAGGCAGCAATGTACTGTGCCGACAGGCAACCCCCGGCGGTGGCGATATTGCCGTGGGCAAAAAAAGCCTGGTTCACCACATTCACGCCGGCCGCCTGCACCCACGGCTTGCTGGTCAGGTCCGTGCACGCGGGCACCTGGCCGGTGAGCCCCAGCTTGGCCAGCAAGTAGGTGCCGGAGCATTGGGCGGCGATGAGCTGCTTGGCAGGGTTGAGTTGCAGTTGTGCCATCAGGGCGGCATCGTGGGCGACCTCGCGGGTTTTCATGCCACTGCCGATCAGCACCGCATCGGCTTGGCTGGCGTCGGTCAGGTTGATGTGCGACGCGATGGTCAAGCCGTTCATGGACGTGACGTGGGCCGTGGGGCTGGCGATGCTCACCTTCCACTGCGTGTCGCCCAGCAGGGCAATCCGGCCCAACATGCCGTAAGCGATGAGGGAGTCCAGCTCGTTGAAGCCGTCAAAAGTCAGAATGGCGATGTGCATGGCTAGGTGGGTGAAGATGGGCTTGAAGTGGGCCGGGGCGGCATGGCAAAGCGCTTGCCGACAAACACCGTGACCACCACGGCCCCGGCAAACCCCAAAGTGATCATCTCCAGCGGCTCGCCCAGCAAGGGCACGGCGGCGAGGATGCTTAAAAAGGGTTGCATCAACTGAGTTTGACTCACTTTCAGGGCGCCGCCCAAGGCCAGCCCGCGGTACCAGGCAAAAAAACCGGCCCACATGGAAAACACGCCCACATAGAGCAAACCCAGCCAGGCCGAGGTGTTGACCGCCTGCGCGGGCCAGGTCAGCAGGGCGCCCGGCAGGGTAATGGGCAAGGCCATCACGCACACCCAGCAAATGACCCGCTCGGCGCCCAATGTGGGCGTGACCTTGGCGCCGTAGACATAGCCCAGCGCCGCGCTCAGCACGGCACCCAGCAGCAACAGGTCAGCCCACTCAAGCCCAAAGCCCTGGCCCTGCTGGTGGGTGCGGAACAACGAGAAGCCCATCACCAGGGCCGCCCCAATCACCGCCGTGAGCCAAAACCCCAACCGCGCCCGCTGGTGCAGTGCCCAGGCGGCCACGGCGGCCGTGGCCAGCGGCAGCAACGCGGTGATGACCGCCGCGTGGCCCGAGGTGACCTGGCGCAGCGCAAACCCCAGCAGCAGCGGATACCCCAGCGCATTGCCCAGCAGCGCCAGCGCCAGGGG
>CAZLRQ010000020.1:0-17556 GCA_964562035.1 uncultured Rhodoferax sp.
CGCACCTCCCGGAACTTGAATCCGCATTTGCCTGTTCAGGCTGTCAGGGTTGGGGCGGGGGTTTGTAGGGGAAATTCTGACAAGGCGCGCTTTGATGGCCATTTTTGTGGCTTGAGCGGTCTGATCGCCGTGATTTGGCCTGCTATTCAGGGCTTCAGCCGGGTAGTCCGCTTGTATGCTGACTGTCAACAACTTTCCCAACGGTAATTCCGTCCGTTGGTACGCCTGCCAAAGAGTTACCGCACGACGATATTTACAGCTTCCGCCCTTGGATTGACCATGCAAATCACGAGTGTTCCCAACTACCTTCCAAAATTCAAGTGCATTGGTTCGCAGTGTGAAGACACCTGCTGCCGTGGCTGGGTCGTCAGTGTTGATGTTGCGACCTACAACAAGTACCAACAGAGCACGCATGAGGTTTTGGCGCCATTGTTTCGGCTGGCACTCAGCAAAAGCGCGGCGCCGGGCACCGATTCCGGGAGTCACTTTGGTGTTCTCAAAATGAAGGCGGACCGTTCGTGTCATTTCCTGCAGGAAGACAAGCTTTGTGCAATTCAAAATAACTTGGGCGCCGAGGCGCTGAGCACCACGTGCAAGGTCTATCCGCGGTATTTGAATCAATTTGGTTCCGTGCGTGAAATGGCACTCGGTCTCTCCTGTCCTGAGGCGGCCCGTCTGGTTTTGCTGGCGGAGGACCCGATCCAGTTTCAACTGCTTGCCCTTGACCCGGCGGTGGACGACCAGACATTCACCGCCTACCGATTTCCTCGGCAGGGGGATGGCGATCCAGCCCAAATTGACGTGCTCAACGACTTTCGTGCCGTCATCATTGCTGTTTTGCAGTGCCGGGGAATGAGTGTGGGCGCCCGGATGATGGTGCTGGGCTTTTTGCTTGAAGACGCCAATGCCATTGTGACGGCCGACACATTTGCGCACGCCTCGGCGTTGTCGCCGACTTTGGCAACGTATGCGCACATGCTCTCCGACCCGGTCGCACTTGAAATGCAGTTTGACCAGATACGGCCGAATGTCGCGCGAAAGCTTGAAATCATGACCCAACTGATTTCCAGTTCGCTCATGGTGGGCGCGTCGGCGCGCTTCAGTGAATGCTTGCTCGCCGCCGCCAACGGCCTGGATGCCGACCCGGGGGGCGACCTGTTGGCCCACTACGCGCAAAGTTACACCGCCTTTTATGCCCCCTTTTTCAAGGAGCACCCGCATATTTATGAGAACTACCTGGTCAACCAGGTGATTTCACGCTTGTTTCCGTTCACCCGTGGGTCGTATCTGGATCTGTACCGTGAGTTGGTCTTCAATCTGGCGATCACCCAGGTGCTGTTGGTCGGCATGGCGGCCACGCATCAGGGGCTTGATGAGGCCCGGGTGATCCAGTTGTTTCAGTCGTTCGCCCGCAAGTCCGATCACAACCGGAGTCATCTCGATACGCTGGTCAGTGCCTTGGGGGCAGGGGCCAAGGACTCTTTTGTGGATGTCATGTGGCTGTTGAAAGACATGCAGCCCTGAATGCACTGATTTCGCGGTAATACTTCAATCTTGCTCACCAAGTCCAAGCAAAATATGTTGCGCTGTCTCCATTTCATAAAGACTATTCCATGAAAGCAGTCATTCTGGCCGGCGGCCTGGGGACGCGTATCAGTGAGGAAACCCACCTCAAGCCCAAACCCATGATCGAAATTGGCGGCAAGCCGGTGCTGTGGCACATCTTGAAGATGTACTCCGCCCACAACGTCAATGAATTCGTCATTTGCTGTGGCTACAAGGGCTACGTCATTAAAGAGTACTTTGCGAACTACTTTCTGCACATGTCGGATGTAACTTTTGACATGGCCAGCAACCGGATGGAAGTCCATCACAAACACGCCGAGCCTTGGCGGGTGACCCTGGTGGATACCGGTGATGACACGATGACCGGTGGTCGACTCAAAAGAGTGGCCGATTACGTTAAAAACGACGATGCCTTTTGCTTTACTTATGGTGACGGCGTGTCGGATGTCGATATTTCTGCGGGCATTGCGTTTCACCGCCAGCATGGCAAGCTGGCCACGGTCACGGCGGTGCAGCCGCCTGGGCGGTATGGCGCCCTGCAACTCAGCGGGACCGCTGTCAAAGGGTTTACAGAAAAGCCCAGGGGCGATGGTGGCTTGATCAACGGCGGCTTCTTCGTGCTGTCACCGCGCTGCATTGAGCGGATTGCCGACGACAGTACGTCGTGGGAGGGTGAGCCTTTGATCGGTCTGGCGGCTGACGGCCAATTGATGGCGTATGAGCACACCGGTTTCTGGCAGCCCATGGACACTTTGCGTGAGAAAAATATGCTTGAAGACTTGTGGCAGTCGGGTCGCGCACCCTGGAAGCGATGGTGATCAACATGGACGCTCAAGCGCAGTCGTCCGGACCTGCTGCTGATTTCTGGCGCGGCAAGCGCGTGCTCATCACGGGCCATACCGGCTTCAAAGGCGCCTGGCTGGCCCTTTGGCTGCAGCGACTGGGGGCTGATGTGACCGGTATTGCGCTGCCCCCAGCCACCCAGCCCAGCTTGTTTGCCTTGCTGGGACAAAAGCCCTGGATGCGCGGCCACCATGCTGACGTACGGGATGCGCATTCGCTGAAAGCCTTGGTGCATGCAGCCCGGCCGGAGCTTGTTTTCCATCTGGCGGCCCAGGCCTTGGTGCGTGACAGCTACCAACGACCCCTGGACACTTTTGCGACCAATGTCATGGGCACGGCCCATTTGCTGGACGCGCTCCGTGATTTGCCCAGCGTGCGTGTGGCGGTCATGGTGACGACCGACAAGGTCTACCAGAATCGCGAATGGCCTTACCCGTACCGGGAGGACGACCCCTTGGGGGGCCATGATCCTTACAGTGCCAGTAAGGCGGCATCTGAACTGGTCATCGCGAGCTATCGGTCTTCTTATCTGGAGGGCGCTGGTGTTGCTGTGGCGAGCGCCCGCGCAGGAAACGTAATGGGTGGCGGCGACTGGTCGGCAAACCGCTTGATTCCTGATGCGGTGCGTGCCTGGCAGGCGGGGCAGCCTCTGGTCATCCGTAACCCGCAAGCCACGCGCCCCTGGCAGCATGTGCTGGACCCCTTGGCAGCTTACCTGACGCTCGCCCAAAAGCTTTGGGCGCAACCGGCACTGGCCGGCGCTTACAACTTCGGTCCCCCAGCGCACGAGGCTGCGACTGTTAAAAATGTGGTCGAAATGGCCTGTAGCGCTTATGGCGCGGGCGTTGTTAGCTATGAAAATGATATTTCTGGTCCGCACGAAGCGAACTGGCTTGCCTTGGAAACTGCCAAGGCCCGGACCGTGCTGGGTATCCAGCCGGTTTTACCGCTGGTGGGCGCCGTGAAGCGCACCATGGATTGGTACCGGGCGCAACACGCCGGAGCCGATGCACGGACGTTGTGTGAGGCCGAAATAGCCCAGTACGAGGGCTGGTTGCGTTGACGGGCAGACCGAGTGGCCTGGGTATCGTGGTGCGTTCGCCGGTGATAAAAAGAACGGCGACGTGCGGCAAACGGAACCCATTAATAACCGTCTGAAATCTCAGACAACAATGAAATTTATCAGCATGAATAAGCAAGAAATCCGGGCCAGCATCGCCCGCTTGGTAGAGCAATACGCCGCTGTCGACGCTGCTGAGCGGGGTGGTTTTGTACCCGGGCAAACAGTCGTTCCGCCCTCCGGTAAGTTGGTTGGCGCGCCAGAAATGAAGGCGATGGTTGAGGCGTCGCTCGACTGCTGGCTTACTGCCGGTCGTTTTAATGATGAATTCGAAACGCGCCTGGCTCAATTTATAGGCGTGAAGTACCTGATGACCGTCAATTCCGGGTCTTCAGCCAATTTGATCGCGTTCTCGGCCTTGACTTCGCCAAAGCTGGGTGAGCGGGCCATCAAATCGGGTGATGAAGTGATCGGCGTAGCGGCCGGTTTCCCCACCACCGTGAACCCGATTCTCCAGTTTGGGGCCGTGCCGGTTTTTGTGGATGTGGAGTTGGGCACCTACAACATTGATGTCAGCAAGATTGAGGCCGCGATCAGCCCCAAGACCAAGGCCGTCATGCTGGCGCACACGCTGGGTAATCCGTACAACCTGGACGCCATCACGGCGCTGTGTAAAAAATACAAACTCTGGTTGATCGAGGACTGCTGCGATGCGCTGGGCTCAACCTACAAGGGCCAGATGGTTGGCACTTTTGGAGACATTGGCACGCTGAGTTTTTATCCAGCGCATCACATCACGATGGGTGAGGGGGGCGCGGTATTCACCAACAATGCCGAATTGAAGCAAATTGCCGAGTCGTTTCGTGACTGGGGTCGTGACTGCTACTGCGCACCCGGCAAAGACAATACCTGCGGGCGTCGCTTTTGCCAAAAATTTGCAGACATGCCTGCGGGTTATGACCACAAGTACACCTACTCTCACATCGGGTACAACCTGAAAATTACCGATATGCAGGCCGCTTGCGGGGTGGCTCAGCTCGACCGGGCAGTGCAGTTCATTGCGCAACGAAAAGCCAACTTTGCGTTTTTGAAGGAGCGACTGAAGGGGTGCGAGGAATTCATGATTTTGCCGGAAGCGACTGAACACTCCGATCCCTCGTGGTTCGGCTTTCCGATCACCTTGAAAGAAAGCTGCCCCGTCACACGGCTGGATTTGCTCACCTATCTGGATCAAAACAAAGTGGGTACAAGGCTGCTGTTTGCCGGAAACCTGACGCGCCAGCCCTCCATGGCGGGGGCCAACTACCGCGTCAGCGGCGACCTGACCAACACGGACAACGTGATGAACAACACCTTCTGGATTGGCGTGCAGCCCGCGTTGACCATGGACATGTTGGAGTTTGCAGCGCAAAAGATAGAAGCCTACTTAGGCGTCAGCTTTTGAGGTGAACCTATGGAACTGTTGGAAGAGTTACTGCCTGGTTGTTTTTTGCTTCAAACCCGAAAGCTGGAAGATCAAAGAGGCTGCTTCGTGAAAACCTACCATGAAGGCTGGTTTGCTGCGCTGGGTATAAATTTGCAAATGCGCGAAGAGTTTTACTCAATCTCCCACAAAAACGTGCTGCGCGGAATGCACTTTCAACTGCCCCCCGATGCGCACGAAAAACTGGTCTACTGTCTCCGTGGGGGGGTACAAGACGTCCTGCTGGATTTGCGTGAAGGAGACGGCTATGGTCGCGTGGCCTCAACAGAGCTCACGGCTGACAACGGGCATCTGTTGTTTATTCCCAAAGGAATTGCGCATGGGTTTTTGGCGTTGACGGATGAGACCTTGCTGCTTTATAAAACCAGCACGGTGCATGCGCCTGAATCCGACTGCGGTATCCGGTGGGACAGCTTCGGCTTTGATTGGGGTCTCATGGACCCGCCCATCGTTTCGGTACGAGACCGTGCACACCAACTGTTTTCCGAGTATTGCCGTCCCTTTTGAGCCGCGATGAAAATCTTTATGACTGGTGGGACCGGATTCGTCGGGTCGCATGTTCTTCAACAGGTGCTGGCTGCTGGCCATGAGGTTATTGCCTTGCGCCGACCAGGCAGTCAGACCCGCATCCCGCTGGCGCAGCAGCCGTACTGGGTTGACGGTGCGCTGGATGAGGACTACAGCGAAATGCTTCGTGGCGTTGATGTTTTGGTACATCTCGCATCGCACACACCCAATCCGCCTTATGCCCCGTTGGATGAGTGCTTGTACTGGAACGTATTTGCGGCCTTGACGCTGGCCCGGCAAGCCTTGGCTGCGGGCGTCAAGCGCTATTTGGTGGCTGGGAGTTGTTTTGAATATGGACAGCTGAGCGCCGATATTGATTTCATCGACCCAACAACCCCACTTGCGCCCACACTTTCTTACCCGACCTCAAAAGCGGCGGCGTCTGTCGCCTTTGAGGGGTTTGCACGTGAGCATGGACTCAATCTTAAATTGCTGCGTATTTTTCAGGTCTTTGGTGAAGGCGAGCAGGCGAGTCGTCTGTGGCCCTCTTTACGGCGCGCGGCGATCGCGGGCCATGACTTTCCCATGAGTGCGGGTGCGCAGGTGCGTGATTTCATTCCGGTTGAGGCGGTGGCATCTCAATTTCTTGAGCATCTTGATTTCGGCAGCACAAGAGATGGTGTTCCCGAAATTCATCACGTTGCGTCCGGCAAGGCGCAGACCCTGCTGGAGTTCGCGTCCTATTGGTGGATGCACTGGGAAGCCAAGGGTCAATTGAGGCCAGGCGCTCTGCCTTATCGCGTCAACGAACTGTTTCGACTCGTGCCACGGCCCGAGTTGAAGCCGGGTGATGACCCCGTTGGTTCATGAGGTCTAGATTTTCTTGATTCTGAATGGAAGAATGTTGACTGCGTTGGTGTTGAGTGACTCACTCCTTTGCCAACTATCTGTATCCCATCATGGTCGCCTGTGGCGCTGAATATGAATAATTTGAAGCTGTGCTTTGTTGATCTTGGTCCCTGGGGGGCTTTCTTGCCGGGCAGTCATTTTTCAACAGATCTCTGGCAGGACCATGGGCTGGGCTTGATTCGAACCGTTGTGCACGATGCGGGCTGGGAGACCTTTGTGCTGACAACCCGCAACTATGCGAGAGCCACTGACATGGTGAAGGACTTAAAAGCCTTCAACGTCGTCATCATGAATGTCCGAAGTTACAGCTTTGGTCAAGCCAAAGAGATATCCACTTTGTACAAACAAGAAAATGCCAGCGGGCGTGTTTTGGTGGGGGGAATGCACACCTTGGTGAGTCTTGACGACATGACGACGCACCCAGATTTTGACTATATTTGTGTCGGTGGCGGTGAACATACTATTTTGGAAATGTTGAAAAATTTCCCAAATATTGAAAGAGTGACCCAGGGTGAGGAATCAAAGTCCATGGATTCCTGGCCAATGATCAACCGGTATATGTGGCCGAAACCACTCAATTCAAAACTAAGCTGGCCCCTGGAAGACTCCATGCCCGGTTGGCCCGATGGTCCCATTGCGACAATACTGACCTCCAGGGTGTGCCCTTGGCGTTGTAGTTTTTGCAATGAATCTTCCTACATTCAGCAGCAGCAGCGTAAATCTGTTGACACGGTGATTGATGAGTTGAACCATATTTATGACACTGTGGGGCATTTCAATTCTGTGGTCATTCATGACTCCATGTTTTTTCAAAACCCGTCCTGGCTGGAGGAGTGGCTTGAAAAATACCCCAAACGTGCCCGGAAGATTTGGCCCTATTGGGCGGCAGCGCGCGCAGACACAGTCAGAAAGTGGCCGGAATTGTTTGAGCGCTTGGTCGTTGAAACCAATTGGGAGTTGGTGTCTATTGGGCTGGAGTCTGGCTCTGACAACACGTTGCTGACACTGAACAAGGAGTGTACGGTTCAGGATAATTTGTTTGCTATCCAGTTAATCAATTATCTGGGGGGTGTTCTGGAGTCCAGGGGGCAGCCACCGGTGAAGATCTTCTCAAACATCATGTGGGGTGTTCCCGGTGAATTTCTGGAAGATTTGTACGACACCATTCGCATGATTTCACTTATCAAGCGGCCTTTACTATCGTATAGCCACTATGCACCCTACCCCGGGGGAGCGCTGGGTTACCAGTTGATTGCAGAGGGTAAAAGCCTGTTGGGCAACGACGAGTTGAATCGCAACCCGAACAGCAATAAAACGATGGATGTGGACTACGACATGGTGAACAAAGCCATGCGCGGTGGTTACAACACCGAAGCGCTAAAAGACATGGATGCCTGGTTGATGCGGCATACCGATAACGGTCAAATTGACAAACTGAAGAACTTCAATAAGAAGCAGGATATTTACAAGTTCACCCAGCCTGATGGTTCCATCAAGTTGAGTTGGGGTTCATCGCCAGAAATGGCGAGAGAAATTATGTCAAGGCGATTAACGGATGATGAAGTTGGAAAAATTGACTTCACAGCACCTGAAAAAATCAATCAAAAATTTATTCCCATGATTGTTGAGAAATTGAAATGACGACTGATCAACCACTCAAGATTTTCATTGGATCAAATCTGCCTGATTTGAATATTTTTCAGGAATTTGATTATGTTTCACATGATCAGGGTCGTGCATTCAATCTCGTCAAATTTCATGACCTTGATATCATTCCTGAGTTGATATCGGATGAGTATTATTGGCTTTTTTCTCTTAGGCGGACCTTATATGGTATGGGGGTTTTGCCAAAAATCATAACCATTTCTCACGCTGGGAAATTTGTTATAAATAATGATTTAGGACGGGTCTTGCCAAATGAAAATTATTTGAAATATGTGACTTCTGAAGATGTCCGATCTGCAGATTTTTCTTTAATGACGAGTTCGCGTGCAGGTTCACCTTGGTTAATTGGTCAACCTTTCTTTTTTGGAGGTGGTATTACTGTTTTGGAGCAGTACAGCGCTTGCCATCCTGTTCGTGATTTGCTCCGATTTTCGTCTGAAGCAATTGATGCCGGCTTGCCCCAAGACTATGTTTTAAATTTTCTGAAATCGGAGTTCATGTTTCCATCTCCATCGGTGGGTACGTTTGAAGTGCTACCTTTTTTAAAGATACTAGATGTCCTGGAAAATATTGCTTTCAGGTTTATTGAGAATGGATATTTAAAAAGAGAGGGCTACCAGTCTAAGAGTGTTCGCTTCCTTCTGGAGCGATTACACAGCTTTCTGCTCACGGTGCATCTTGAGAGTGTAGATTTATTGAATAAACCGGATATTTTTGGTTATCAGATCATCTATTCAGAGGATGGTAATTTTAAATCATGACTTTTTTATTTGTCTGTTGATTTTTCCAGAAGCATCTGAAAACCTTGAGCTAGTACATTGTAAATATCATCAAGCATGTAGTTGTTTTTCCGGATGTCCTCATGCTTTGTTGTGACATAGCCTGAAAGGCCTCTGAGTTTTTTGGCCAGTAGCTCTTGAAACTCTGATTGGTCTTTAAGAAATTGTTTGTTTTTGTAGGCATCAAAAAACAAACCAAACCACTCCAGAGCACCCCTGATCTGAGTGTTGCTGTTGCGCTGATCTTGCTCGGAATGAATCCGGAAATAACTGAGAGGTTCGCTGATGTAGACGAAATCGCGCGTGGTCAAGACGGACAGCCACGTAGCAACATCTCCGAGCACGGTGTAGTGTCGACCATGGAAAGTGCCAAATACTGCACCAACGTCAGCGCGCCGCAAAAGTACTGTCGTTGGCTCGCCGACTCGGTTGACGCCATTGGTGAGCATGGTGTGTCCAAAAGATGGACCGGCCACAAGCGTATCAATCGGGAAAAGTTGTTCAAAACCACGTGATTGCGGCAAATGATTTCCATGTTCATCAATTAATTGCCGGAAGGATGTCACTAGACCTATATCTGGATTACTGAGGTAATAATGCATCATTCGCTTTATTTTCTCAGGATGAAATATGTCATCATCCATTAGGTAGTTTACATAAGCACCATTTGACAGTTCAAAGCATTTTCGCCAGTTCTCTGCCGCACTCATGCCCTGTTTTCTAAAGTACTTTATATTTTTATGTGCTATTAAATAGGGCGCAATACGCTCTTGCGTCAGTGAATCATCTCCGTTGTCGCTGATGACAATTTCAATATTCTCGTACGTCTGATTTAGCGCGCTGTTTAAGGCAATTTCCAGGTAGTCAGGTCGATTGTGCGTGGGGATCACAATGCTGACCAGTGGTAGTGACACGGTTGAGCTGAGGTTGGCTGAATTCGAGGGGGCGTTGCTGAAACCAGTTGTTTCCCATTTATTCAAATATTGTTGATAGCGCTCTTGCCAATGCCGTGTACCAAATGCACCGCCGCTTTGATGCGTGAGGCCAATCTGCCATGTTCCCAGTTTGAGTCCTGCGGCTCTTGCTGAACGGCAGAAATCCATGTCGTAAAAATGGAAGTCAAATTGCGCATCAAACCGCACATTTTTTTGCTCCAGCCGGCTTTTCTTTGTGGCGAGAAACAGCCCGTCCAGCAATTCACATTCCGCGGGAACACTGCCAAAATCCGAAAGCTGCCCGAAGGCGCTTTGACCATGACCAACCCGGCCACTTAGATTGGATTTTTCATCCCAAGAAAATTGGCGATTGATAAAAGCCCACGCCGGTTGTTGGGGCACCCTGCGGCGATTGCCGGCAACGCCAATCACATCAAAATGGGCAAGCCCTTCAATCACCGCGTCTGCAAAGTTAAATTCGTCGATCCAGACATCGTCATGAATAAACACCAACACGTCATCGGCCATGGCCTTGTTGATGGCCGCGTTAAATATTATGGGGAGCCCACGGGCGTTGTCGAACGCAATTTCGACGGCTAAATGGCAACCTTGATTGCGCAGGCGTTCAACTGACAGCCCTAAGGCCGAGGTCGCCCAAAACGCAGGTTCTGAGAGTTTTGTCGCACTGACAATCGTGATGTGAGGGGGCAATGGCTTGTTGTTGTCGTTGGTTTCAGGGTTGTCTGATACGACCGGTTCTAGGTGGTCGATTGCCCGATAAGTTGTCGGCTCCAAGCCGGTGCACCACCGCTGCCATATGGTTCGCAGCATCTGCTCAAAATGATTCGCAAAAGCCGCGTACTGCCCCAGCGCAGATGCCGTAAAACGATCCCGCATGCCAATACGCAGTGCTGCGAGTTCTGACTTGTGAGTAGACCAGTAACAACCTTTGTGGATAAATTCCTCAATACTGGTGGACACAAAACTGTCCAACCCCAGTTGGTGCATCAGCGCAGCACTGAAACGGCAGGGCGCGCTTTCGCCTGCCAGGCAAAGCGTGGGCACGCCCATCCATGCCGCATGGGCGGTTGTAGCGCCGCCGCCGTGGGGAAATGTGTCGATGCAAAAATCAATTTTTTGATGCAGCGCCAGATACTCTGATGTACCTACCCGCGATAAAAACCCGAGCCGATTCTTGTCAACCCCTTGCATGGCAAAACTTTCGGTCAGTTTTTCTTGGTGTTCAGGTGGTATTGCACCCAGTACCAACTTGGCTGTGGGCACGCTGCGCAGCAACATGGACCACAACGCAACGACGGAGTCGTTGATTTTGCTGTGCCGATTAAAACTACCAAAAGTGACATAGCCGTTTTCGAGTGCCGGTAACGCGTTGACAGCTGGGGCGCCATCGTTGGGTTCGAAAACCACCGAAGTCGGCAAATAAGCGAGCTTCTCTATAAATTGCCAATCCAGTTTGTCCGGTGGTATCCAGTAAGGATCGCAGAGGTAGTAATCCATGGCCTCCAGACCCGTGGTCCCCAAGTAGCCCAGCCAGCTGACTTGAAGGGGTGCTGGTTTGCGTGCAAACGTCAACAATCGATTTTTTCGCGTGTGACCAGACAGGTCGAACAAAATATCAATGCCGTCCGCCCGCATTTGGAGACTGAGCTCGTGATCACTCGAATCTGCGACTGCATGCCAGTGCGCAAAGTAAGTGCGCATACGTCGAGTCACCTCGTCTTCAGGCGTGTTCGTGTAGTAAGCGTGCAGCGCTAAGGATTGCTTTTGTGCAAGGCCTTTAAACAGGGGTTCCAGGAAATTGGCGAGCGCATGATGGTTGAGATCACCGGAGACAAAGCCGATTTGAAGTCGCCGTGTGGGGTCTTTGACGTTGGTGTGGGGCTGCCATTCGCTTTGTAAAAGCTTTTCAAACTGGGTGCCAAAATCAAGATGCTCTGCGAATGAATGCCTGGCATCCACCAAAACGTCATGGTTCAGTAAATACAACACATTGCTGTGGGCCACTGCACGGCGCGGCTCATGCGCCATGTCAGCCCGGTAATAGCTGGCCTGCGCTTCAGAGGTCCGTCCTTGCATCTCCAGTACGTTGCCCAAACAGATGTGTGCACTGGCATCACCGGGGTCGATGGCCAGTGCGCGCTCACAGCACGCCTGAGCCTGTTCAAGCTTGCCTTGGACGTGCCACAGTGTGCCCAGATTGACATGGGCTTTGCCGTAGTCGGGTTCCAGGGCGATGGCTTTTTCAAAGTGCGCTTGCGCCTTTTCGGGCTGATCCAAGAGCATGTGTACCAAGCCAAGATTGTTGAAGTTGCTTGCATCGGCAGGCAGCAATTCAATGGCGTGCTGGGTTGGGCCTACGGATTCCTTGTAGCGCTCTTGTGCTTGATAAACCGCCCCCAGAATTTTCCAGGCGAGACCATTTGCCGGAAAGCGCTCAACCAGCCGCTTGGCTGCTGCCTCCGCTTCTTGATAGCGCTTGTCGTTGTACACGTTGATCAGCGCTTCAAGCTCATGGTCTTCAGTCGCATTCGGCGCGAGAACTGCAGGGGTTTGCTCACCGGCCTGTAGCTCGCCAATGTGGATGGCGACCGGGGGCAAATCATCACACCAGCGTTGCCACATGGCGCGTAGCGCTGTGCCCAGATGGTTGGCAAGCTGGTCTGGTTGGCCCAATGAAGACGCACTAAAACGTGTACGCATGCCGTCGCGAATGTTGGCGAGTGCCGACAAGTTCTCCGACCAGTAAACGCCTTTGGCAATGAAGTCTTCAATGTCGGTTGCGATAAAGCCGTCAAGACCCAGTTGGTGCATCATGGCGCTGCCAAACCGGCTGGGCAGCGTTTCTCCGGCCAGAGACAGCGTGGGCACGCCCATCCAGGCGGCATGGGCGCTGGTGGCACCGCCGCCAAAGGGAAAGGCGTCCAGGCAAAAATCTACTTGGTGGTGCAACGTCAAGTAGTCGGTCAGGTTGGACCGGGGGTGAAAATCAAGCCTTTCAATGTCGATGCCCTCCTGTACAAAATAGTGCAGCAAGGTTTCTTGACTATCGCGCGGAATGCCGGCGAGCAGCATCCTGGCTTGGGGTAGCTGTTTCAGCAGCATGGACCACAACACAATCACCGACTGATTGAGTTTGTTGGGGCGGTTAAAGCTTCCAAATGTGAGATGGCCATTGCGCGAGGCCGGTAGCGCATTGACATCCGGGGACAGCGTACTGGGCTGGAAAACCACAGCCCCGGGCAGGTAGACCGCTTTTTCACTGAGTTGCCAATCCAGGACCCCAGGTGGAATCCAGAAGGCATCGCACAGGTAGTAGTCCATGGCCTGCAGGCCGGTGGTGCCAAGGTAGCCTAGCCAGCTGGCTTGCACCGGCGCCGGTTTGCGGGCAAAGGCCAGCAGGCGGTTGTGGGCTGTGTGGCCTGTGAGGTCGATCAGGATGTCAATGCCATCGGATCGGATTTGGGCGGCCAGATTCGCATCCGTCAATCCCGCAGAGGCATGCCAGTGGGCAAATGAGTTGCGCATGCGATAGGTCGCTGCATCTTCATTGATGTGTGTGTAGTACGCGTGCAGAACCAGGTCTGATTTGCGTGCCAATGCCTTGAAGACCGGCTCCAGAAAGTTGGTCAGGGCATGGTCATAAAAGTCTGCGGATACAAACCCGACATGGAGGGCGCGATGTGGATCTTTGGTGTTGGTGGCGATGGGCCAATGCGCGCGCAAGGGGGTTTCAAAACGCTCACCAAACGCCATGTGCTCGGCGTGAAGTTCCTCTGGTGGCGTTTGAACGTCGTGACTCAGGCAATAGAGCAAATTGCTGTGCGCGGCAGCCCAATCGGGCTTGAGTTGGAGCGCGTGGCGGAAGCAGACTTTGGCTTCATGCCAGCACCCTTGGTCTTTCAGCGTGATGGCCAGGTTGTTGTAGGTCTCAGCCCTTTGGGGTGACAGTGCCAGCGCCTGACGGTAGCTGGCCTCAGCCTCAACAAATTTGCCTTGCCCGTGCAAGGCGTTACCCAGGTTGTTGTGGGCATTTGTCATGTTGGGGTCCAGGGCAATGGCCTGTCGACAATAAATCTCAGACTCGGCGGAAAGCCCTGACTGTTTCAGAATGTTGCCCAGATTGCTGTAGGCAATGGCATTGTCAGGCTGCAGCCCCAGTGCCTGGATGTAGCTTTTTACCGCTGCATCCAGATTGCCTTGCTGATGAAACTCACTGGCAAGGTTGAAGTGCGCTTCGTGGTCGTCAGGCCGCAGTTCTACAATTTTTTTGTGCAGAGCCAGTGAGTCGTCCAGTCGGTCCAGTTTGTGCAGGGTCGATGCCAAAATTTTCCAGGCAAAACCATGCTCCGGATATTCCTCGGTCAGGCGTCGTGCCAAGGGTTCAGCTTCGCTGTAGCGCTGCTGTTGGTACAGGTACGCCAGCATGTCATGGTCTTGTGTGCTCGGCTCGTTGTATGAGCGTGACGCTTCGTTGACGCCACTTTCCACGGTATCTGTAAGCATTAAGGGCGTCACTGGCAAGTTGGCGCACCAGCGAGTCCACATAGCGCGAAGGATGGCTTCAAAGTTGTCGGCAAAGTTTTGCGGCTGACCTAAGGGGGACGCATTAAACCGAGTTCGCAAGGCCTGGCGGATCGACGACAGTTCCGCCGTGTGCTCGGCCCAGTAGCGTCCCTTTTCAATAAATTCGTCAATGCTGTAAGCAATAAACTCACTCAGGCCCAAGTGGTGCATTTCCGTGGCACCAAAGCGGCTGGCGGGGCTTTCTCCTGCCAAGCAAAGCGTGGGCACACCCATCCAGGCCGCGTGTGCTGTTGTGGCGCCGCCGCCATGGGGAAAGGTGTCCAGACAAAAATCGACTTGATGGTGAAGCGCCAAATACTCGGTCTGGGAGGTCCGTGGAAAAAATGAAAATCGATCGCGGCGAATGCCTGCTTGTTCAAATTTGTGGGCTAACTGGTCTTGGTGTTTCAGACCAATGGCCCCCAGAATGATTTTGGAGTCGGGAACACTGTGCAAAAGCTGGGACCACAGCACGACGACCGCATCGTTGATTTTGTTATGGCGGTTAAAACTGCCAAAAGTGATGTGTTTGTTGATTAACGCTGGCAGTTCATTGACCGGGGGGGCACTCGGGTTGGGCTGGAAAACAATTGCATTTGGCAGATAGGCCGGTTTTTCCACGAATTGCCAATCGAGTTCACCCGGCGGAATCCAGAATGGATCACACACGTAGTAATCCATCGCCTGAAGCCCGGTGGTGCCGAGATAGCCCAGCCAACTGGCTTGAATGGGCGCTGGCTTGCGTGCAAAAGTCAACAGTCGGTTCAATACGGTGTGGCCTGACAGGTCAATCAGAATATCAATCTGATCGGACTGAATTTTCTGGGCGAGGGCCTCGTCACTGAGGTGTTGCACGCAGTTCCAGCGCGGCAAGATCGCGCGAAGGCGCTGGGTGACTTCGTCGTTTTGCGTGTTGGCGTAGTAAATGTGCAGCGTCAGCCCCGATTTGGGGACGAGAAACTTGAACAGGGGTTCAAGAAAATTAGCCAGGGCATGGTTGTAGAGGTCGCCTGTCACAAAGCCAATTTGAAGGCCTCGGTCTGGGTCTTTTGTGTTGGTGTGAGCGGGCCAACTTGCACGGAGCGGGCCTTCGAAGTGCGCCCCAAACGCAATGTGTTCTGCAAACAGTTGCTGCGGCTCAACCCCAACGTCCAGGCATTGCAGGTGCAGCAAGTCCGTGTGAAGCGCTGCCATGTCAGGCGAAAGTTTTAACGCTTCTTCGTAACTCGCCTGGGCCTCGGGCAATCTGTTTTGCAACTCAAGCGCATTCCCCAGTGCAATGTGCGCGTTTGTATAGCTTGGATCGATCTTGATGGCGTGCCGGCAACATGCCTCGGACTCTTCCAGACTGCCATTGAACCTCAAGACGCCCGCCAGGTTGAAAAGCGCTTTGGCGTAGTCCGGGGCCATCGCCAGTGCTTGACGAAAATTTAACTCTGCTTCCTCAAAGCGCTCCAGCCGCTGGAATATGGTTCCCAGATTGTTGTAAACGGCGGCGTCGTCTGGCAGCAAATTGGCAGCTTGCTTCGTGGCCCGTAAGGCTTCTTCAAATTGCTTTTGTTCAAGGCAAATGACGCCAAGCACCTTCCAGGCCACGCCATGTCCTGGAAAACGCTGCGTTAGCGCCCGTGACAGCTGCTCTGCCTCGGCAAGTAAACCTTGTTGGAACAGTTGCGTTAGTTTTGCGAGTTCAATGGCTTTGGGTTGGTGGCGATTCCGCATCATTTAATGGCTTGCGCCAAGTTTTCAAAGTTACGACCTCAACAACGACAGCACGCTTTGTGGCAATTGGTTCGCCTGCGCCACCATGGCGGTACCGGCCTGCTGCAGCACCTGGGCACGCGACAGGTTGGCGGTTTCCATGGCGTAGTCGGCGTCCATGATACGGCCGCGGGACGCTGCCTCGTTCTCCGCGCCAATGCGCAAGTTGGTGATCACGCTGTCAAAGCGGTTTTGCGTCGCACCCCAGGTCGAGCGGGCTTTGGTGACCGAATTGATGTCGGCATCAAGTTTCGAAATTTCGGCAAAAGCGGTACTGTTGGCGGTTCCCAATGTGGCAGAGGTGCCACTGAACGATGCTGACGTGACGGTGATCTGGTCGTTAGCGGCGACGGAGTTGGCACCGACCTGGAAAGTAAAGGTGGCGGCGGCCGTCCCAATCACAGTTTGACCATTGAATTTGGTGCCGGTTGCCACCCGGGTGTTTTCAGCGGCCAGCAGTTTGAACTCTTCGTCCAGCGAGGCGATGTCGCTGGAGCTGTTGGTGCCGTTGGAGGCTTGCACCGCCAGTTCGCGCATGCGCTGCAGGTTGTTGGAGATGGCGCCAAGGGCGCCTTCAGCGGTTTGCGCCAGTGAAATGCCATCGTTGGAGTTGCGAATGGCCACATTCATGCCCCGGGTCTGCGCGTTCATGCGCTCGGCAATGGCCAAGCCGGCTGCATCGTCTTTGGCGCTGTTGACCCGCAGGCCGGAAGAGAGCCGCGCCATTGAGGTCGACAAGGAGTTTGCCGAACCGGCCAGATTGCGTTGGGCGTTCAGTGAGGTGACGTTGGTGTTGATGGTTGACATTGAAAACTCCTGTTGCTGAAAAATATCGGCGCTTCTGCCGATCAATGCCAGCACATCGCTGACTTACTTGGGCAGTGGATGAATTGTGCTTAGCGTGCCCACTGGCGTAAGTCGGATAAACGGCTGAAAACAGGGGTAGTTCTCGCCTTTGTTGGGGGCGTCCCCTGATGATTCGGAAAAAAGTGTTTAAGTTTTGTTCGCCAGCGGACGAAAAGAACTACAACGGGTTCACTCAAGGGCTCGTCGTCCGGTAGGTGCCCAGAAGTGCTCCGGTCATAGCGGCTAGCTCTAGGGTTAGCGTTGGGATTGGCAGCAATGCCGGATTTACTCAGCTTTAAAGGAGCTTTTCATGTCTTCAATCAACACTAATGTCAATTCATTGAATGCCCAGCGCAATCTGGCCGGTTCGGCAAACTCTTTGTCGACCTCAATGGCACGCTTGTCCTCCGGCCTGCGGGTCAACAGCGCCAAAGACGACGCGGCTGGCCTGGCTATTTCAGAGCGCATGAACGCGCAGACCCGGGGCATGAATGTAGCCATCCGCAACTCCAACGACGCCATTTCACTGGCGCAAACCGCTGAAGGTGCTTTGGGCTCTATTGCCAACAACCTGCAGCGCATGCGCGAACTGGCGGTGCAAGCCTCCAACGGCACCAA